>DLQN01000020.1:0-11707 GCA_002477595.1 Roseivirga sp. UBA7431 | reverse complement strand
TCACCCAATCTAAGTCTGCCAGTAGAGCGTTTGAGCCTCTATAGGGTTTTCGAAAGGAATCTTTTCTTCTTGACACTTCTCATAACGTGAGCGAATTGCGTTATACCATTTGGCTTGCATATCAGGATCTCCCATCAGCATAAGCGGAGGGTTATTGTTAAGACCTTCTTTCAGCTTCTTAAAAACATCCACATCCTGTTGAAGAAAAGTATCAGCAAACCTGTAGAAGATCGGCCTGAATACCTTGAACCAACTAATATCTGTATAGATGAATTGTGTCAACTCAGTCTCCGTCTCATTGACAGGAGTAAGTGTAGTCATAATTAAAATGACCTTGTCTCCAACAGTAATATGCTCAATGCGAATACCTGGTAACTGAAAGCTGATCTCAGTCGTTTGCTCTTTCTTAAGGATCTTATAGGCAGCTGAGTTTTTCGAAGGCGTATGTCTTACCATTTTGAACCCAAGATGGCTAGGCGCAAATTTCTTCTCTTTCAGTTTTAGGTTATCACTCTTTCTGAAAAACCATGACTGATGTACGAAAGGCACGTGGGCCGGATCGATTAACCCAATTACTGAGTGGTCTAGGCTACAATCCATCGGCTTAGCAGTAACCAGGTCGAAAGATTTGTCTTTGTCCAAAGGAAAGTGAGGAAATAGGCTTTCATCAATATCCTCAGGCTTCCGCATGTCGCTAGGCATATAGATCAATACAAGCCCGTGTACCTCTCGCACTGGATAATAGGGCGCTCTAACCTTGGTTATATCAAGCTTTGAATTAGGAGGAAGTGTAGGGATTTTAGTACAAGTCCCATCTGTTTTGAAACGCCATCCGTGATAGCAACATTGAATTTCGCAACCGTCAAATTTTCCGTAGGTCAAAGGGATACCTCGGTGAGGACATTGATTTTTTAAAGCGAATGGCTTACCATCTTTATCCCTACCCAAGAGGATTTTCTCACTGTCAATTTCCTTCTCAATGGTTTTTCCCTCTTTAAGGACGCTCCCATGACAGGCAACATACCAGATGTTTCTCAGATTATTCGACTTGCTTGCTTTCATCCTTTTACAAACATAATGAATATGAGCAAGCCCCGCATATTTTTTAAAGTGGTAGTCAGTCCTTGAGAATTGGTGCTAACACTTCTAGTTTTCCATCAATCTCTGGTAGTGAGTTAATTCCCAAGATTTTAGCGATCATTGGATAGATATGGATATTACGAAACTCACCGATTTTCATCCCTGACTTGAAGCTAGGACCTGATGCGTAGAAAATCGCTCCCATATCCTCGGTCTCATCTGGGTCAAACCCATGCTCTCCATGAAATTCGTTATTGGCAATAATATCCGCTTTTCTACCGGATGAGGTTAGGTAATGTTCGGTGTTGATTTTTATGAATAGATCACCTACTCTCTTATTAGTCCCATAGTGCCAGTTTTCTGGCATTTCATCTTTGAAAAATACTTCGAATTTATCGCTGTCGGTTCTAGCGCTTAATGTAGTTGCTATTTCATTAAGGTAGGATTTGTCTTGAGCATAGAAGTGGCCATGCGCCCCGTTGCCAACAAATCGAAATTTATCTCGATCAAAGTCTTTCAGCAAATCTGAGACTGTCAGATAAGCCTCGTCTCTTGGTGCAATTTCATGCATTCCATGGTCAGAGGTAATGATAATGTTCACTGGTAAATCGACTTTTTTAAGCTTTTCTACCAACAAGCCAATCAATCGGTCTGCTTCTAATACTGTTTGCTTTGTAGCCTCAGCATTAGGGCCTGTAGCATGGCCCTGACTATCTACCAATGAAAAGTATAGTGTCATAAAGTTCGGTCGCTCTGATGCTGGAAGATTTAGCCAATCAATAGCAGCATTAATTCTGGCTTCATTTGGTACCGCACCATCATAAATATGATAGTAATCCGGAAAGCTACCAGTAACCGGAGCTTCAGATCCAACCCAGAAGTAAGAAGCCGATTTCATTCCTTTTTGTTGGACGAGCTGCCAAAGTGGTGTGCCACCATAGAAGGCAGGATTCTCAACAACCGATCGGTTTCGAGTACTGTATTGTAAGTCTAATTCAGGATCATAGAAGCTATTATCAACTAAACCATGATGATCGGGGTAAAGCCCAGTGACAATCGTATAGTGATTTGGAAAAGTCTTACTAGGGTAGGAAGGAAGCATTGCTTTCGCACTCACTCCTTGGCTAATAAGTTTTTGTAGGTGTGGTGTATCGAATTTTTCGACATAGTCATGCCTAAACCCATCTAGTGATATGAGTATTACATAGGGGGCTGGTTCTTTTTGTTGTCCATGAGCTACAACAGTAAAGCCGATTATGGTTATTAAAAAGTATAAACTAAGTCGTTTTTTGAACATTGGATTTTTCTAATGTAAGGGTAGCGTCAGAGACTATTGCTTCAATAAATATAGGGGTTGTCGACCTAGTTTAGTTTAAATAATCTAGGTCAAAGTCAAGGGTGAGCGCCAATTGATTCATCATGGTTTTTGCTAATCCTTTGGTACGACTCATCTCATATTTATAGAAGAATTTCATCGTGTGGATTTTTCCTTCCATGGCTACTTTCTGATTACTATCAGCTTTCATTACTTCTTGAGCTGTGTTAGCGATCTTTAGCCACTGCCAACCGATGACCACTGTTCCGAATAAGTCCATGAAAATAGTCGCGTCTGACAGATACCGCTCATAATCTCCTTTTTGGGCAATTGGGGCTAGTTCGGTCAATACTTGCTGAATCATTTTTAAATTCTGTCCTAACTCACTGGCATAAACAGAGAAGTCTGGGTTTTGAGAAGCCTCCTGAATGGTTTCAGTGATTTCTTCCGCAAACCACTGAAGCACTTTCCCATTCTTTAAGTTTACTTTTCTACTTAGCAGATCGAGTGATTGTATACCTGTGGTCCCCTCATAAATGGATATGATTCTAATGTCTCTATAATACTGTTGAAGAATGAAGTCTTGGCAAAAGCCATATCCACCAAGCACCTGCAAGCCTTGGCTAACCGACTCGATACCTTTTTCGGCTGGGTAGGTCTTTACAATCGGTGTTAGCAATTCAAGGAGTAAATGATACCGCTCTTTTTCTTCTCCTTCTGCTAGTTCTTCCTTGTCTAAATAGTGAGAAGCCTGTAAAACCAAACTCAGCGAACCTTCAACAATGGCTTTCTGATGTAATAGCATTCTTTTTACATCAGGATGATTGATGATAAGGGTTTGTTCTTGATGTAAATCTTTATCTCCAGTGGATGTGAGCTGTCTTCCCTGAGGTCTTTCTTTGGCATATTGTAGCGAGGCATAATAAGCTGCCGAGGCAATACCAGCGCCCATTCTACCCGTAGCGATCCGTGCTTCATTCATCAACTGAAACATGTAGGTTAGTCCGCGGTTTTCTTCACCAACCAACCAAGCCTCTGAGTTTTCAAACACTAAATGGGAGGTGCAATAACCTCTCTGACCTAGTTTCTCGAATTCTCCAGCTGTAATAACATGATTGTCTTCAAACTCACCAGCTTCATTCACCTTAAACTTCGGCACTACAAATAACGATACTCCTTTTGTTCCTTCTGGTGCACCAACGACTCGTCCAAGAAGTAAATGCACGATGTTATCAGCAAACTGATGATCTCCCGAAGAGATAAATATCTTTTGGCCATTGATTAGATAACTGCCATTTTTGGTTGGGGTCGCACTTGTAGTGATGTCTGAAAGAGAACTACCTGCTTGTGGTTCGGTCAAGCACATTGATCCAGTCCATTCTAAGCTGAGCATTTTGTCTAAAAACTCATCCTTTAAAGCCTGATTTCCGAAAGTCGCAATAAGATTGGCAGCACCCGTTGTTAAGCCTAAGTAGCCTGTCACATGATTATTAGCAGCTTCCATGATATAATAAGCCGCATGAAACAGTGTGTTTGGCATTTGTAAGCCACCATCTTCTTCGTTGAATATAGAAGCGATTAGACCTAAATCTCTTGCTTGCTCGAAAATACGTTTGAATTGGGGGTGAATGGTGATTTTTCCATCCTTGAAGACTGAAGGATTTTCATCCATGTCTTTAATGAAAGGGAAGAGCTCCGTATCACTTAATGATTCGATAGAGTCAAGAAACATGTCCACCGATGCAGGGTCGTATGCTTCAAACCTACCCTTTCCCAATACACTATCCGTATGGTGAACTTTGTGAATTAAGAATTTGAGGGTATCGAGATTGGTATATTGACTTTTCATGCTTGGTATTTATAGTAGTGGTGCCATTAGTCTACAAATGGATTCTTTTAGTTTTTCTTTGAGTCCGCGTTTTCGCCAGTTCTCGAGTGTGATTTTGATGCTTACTAATTTATCTTCTTCAAACTGATCTAGCAAGGTTTCTACCAGATCGCTGTCATATAGATAGGTGTTCACCTCGTGATTAAGGTCAAAACTTCTATAATCCATATTCGCAGTGCCGATAGAGGCAAAGGATTCATCGATCATAATCACTTTTGAATGTAAAAAACCTTTCTTGTAGAAATAAACATTGACACCTGCTTCTAGTAATTTCTCTATAAAAGAAAAGGAAGCTGACTTGACTATCCAAGAGTCTGACTCATAAGGAATCATTAACTCGACCTTGATATCGCTTTTTGATACCGTAATAATGGCATCTAAAATACTCTCGGTGGGGATAAAGTAAGGTGTGGCAATTTTGACCGAACTCCTAGCCGAAGTAATCGCAATTAAAAAAGAGTCCATAATGCTGGCCAGTTCCCAGTCGGGGCCGCTCGCATTGATCTGTACATAATGGTCACCAACATGCGCTGATTTTGGAAAGTATTTTTGGTGTGTCTCAAGTTCGTGTTGTACCACAAATTGCCAGTTCAAAAAGAAAAGGAACTGTAGTGTCTTAACCGCATCTCCTTCAATTTTGAGATGGGTATCGCGCCAGTAAGTTGGATGACTTCCGTTGTTAACATATCGGTCACTTATATTGATGCCGCCAGTGAAGCCAATTTTACCATCAATGATAACAATTTTTCTGTGGTCTCGATAATTAATTTTACTAGTGAAAGATGGGAAAAGCACAGGTATAAATTCAGCCAGTTGTACACCACTACTTTTCATTTTTTTGAAGAAGCCTTTTTTCAAGGCCAGTGAACCTACTCCATCTAAAAGCATCCTAACTTCAATACCCTGTGATGCTTTTTCTATTAACAAGTCCGCCAGTGGGCCACCTATGGTATCATTTTCAAAAATGTAATACTCTATATGAATGTGGTCTTCAGCCTTTGCAATAGCGTCCATTAAAGCAGGGAACTTACTCTCACCGTTTCGAAGTATTGTTACTTTATTATTTGGCGTTAATGGAGAGAGGTCGTTTTTCAAAAAACGGATGAGCTTCTCGAACTGTCTATAAGGCTTAATTACTTTGACATCAACCTTGGTTTTTGCATCTAAGTGCTCTTTGGCGTAGATCGGTCCAAAAGCTTGGTTGATTAGGCCTCGCTTGGCAAAGATTTTCCGCTTTAACTGGTGTTGTCCGAAGAAGAAGTAAATCAATACCCCAATAACGGGCAGCAGTAAAAGTAAGAGCAGGTAGGAGTGAGTTTTTAGTGGGTTCCTATTCTCTAGTAACAGATTGATCACCACAAAGAATATGATGAAGTAATACAATGGGAGAATGTAAGGCGAAATGATGTGCCAAAACTCAAGCATACCTAAAGATAGACTACTTCAGCATAGATTTAATAAATGCTGCTCCGAAATCTAAAATTGGTGTGGAGGACATGATCTTAAGTTCCTCCGCCAGAGAGGTTTCCTCATCTAAAAACTTGAAAAATGCTTTTGCACCATTTTTTTTGAACATGGGAGTAAAGACTTCATCACCAGTAAATTTCTTAGAAGCTAAGACATTCAAGAGTGTAGCATCGTACTTCTTGTATTTTGATTTTTGAAAAGGAAGGTTCTTAAGAGGATCTAAGCCTTTTGCTAAGTTCTCAACCATTTTGATGATGATTTTTTGTCCACGTAAAAAAGTATAACCCGTGGAGGGCTTGGCAAAACCGCCATTAATCCCAATTCTGATTACGTGATCACTAGCTCGCATTTCAAAAGCGTGATCTGTCATAGGTATGATTCCATACTCTTCTTCAATAACCTTGTATTCACTTATACCAAGGCTTTTGATATAGGCCTCAAGGCGAACCTTATAGGCTTCCTTTTCTAGTAATGTCTTATTAAAAAGAGTGTATTCCACAAGTGCCTTTCTTTTGTCAAGGGGCAAGACATATCCGAAACGGCAGTCACCTTCCTGATCAATACTAAAATCCATATAGGTTAATTCTTCTGGATTGAAATGATCTTGCGCTGTTTCTATCACATAGCCCTGAAAATGTTGTAGTAGTGTAGTGGCTTTGCTATTGGATAGATCTTGATAGTCAAAAGTACTATCGAAGACGAGTTCTCCTTGATAAGAACCGTTTTCGGTAACTACAGTGCCATTTGGTGCAATCTCTTGGATGTCTTCCTGAAGCCAAGTGATGTATTCATCCTCTTTCAAAGATTTTTTTACAAAATCGTAAAAGTCAATACCTCTGATGAGTTTGTATGTATAAGGCGCAATGTTATATGTCTCTTTGAAATTAGTGCCCGCATAGGTCGCATTGGGCCAAGATTTAAAAATTAGGTGCTCGAAAAGGTTATCGCTTTTTTCCCAGAAGCACCATGTTCTATCGTTTTTTGACTTATCTTCCCTATCGATTATCAGGATAGATTTCTTTAAACCCTGTTTGATCCTCGACACATACGCCAGGGTAAGCCCAGCCGCACCCGCACCGGCAATTATATAATCGTATTGCTTCATCTGTTTTCAAACTTACAATGATTGTGCATCATTTAAGGGATGTTCTTATGATTAACTGCTGGGTTAGTTTTATGTTAAAAAATTCTTCAAAGTGTTTTTCGTTAATCGCTTTGAAACTTAGTATTATTGTGCCCCTTCTGGGGAATCGAATGAACAAAACAATCATCATAAGTCTTCTGGCCATTGGCCTACTGTCTTCGTGTGCAGTACAAACGGTATGTCCCGCATATCGATCAGCCTTTGTGTTGGACCAAGATGAGCAAGATGACATTTACTCCTTGTTTACCGAAGTGGAAGGGGATATAGTCCCCAAAAGACCTGTTGGCTTTCGTTATAAAGCTGAGCCTTCGGATACTCTGATGGAGAAATTTACGAAGGGGACTTCGGGAAGAGGCTTCAGAGTGCAAGGCGGCCGAATTCACGCACAAGAGAAAGCGGGGTTTACTTATGACAATAGAAAGAATGAGAAGCTCTGGGCGAAAGTATTTCAAGGCCGAGAAAAGCCTGTACTAGAAAATCCATATTTATTTGACAGGATCACCAAAAAAAGACCATTCTACAAATTGGATGGACTTGAAAATAAGCTCATCCATTTCAATGCGACAGCGTATCAGGCATTGCTAAAGGAGACTCTCAATCGATTTGATACAACCAAACATACCAGGTTAATGGAGGCAATGGCGTCTTACCCGACTGCAATTCAAGTACAATATGCACCTTTACTTAGAGGAGGCTTTAACGTAGAGCAAGAAGCCTACAACAAGCGATTTCAAGAATACTTCCTTACCATAGAAGAAGCCGTGGTTGTAGACCCACTTGATACGATGGGATTGATGAATTTTCAATATGACACCTTGTCTGCCGATAGTACAGCAGAGAAAAAGGGTCTTTTTGGTCTATTCAAAAAGAAAAATAAGGTACCTAAGTCTAAAAAGGAGAAGAAGAAAAAGTCTAAAGAAGAGAATGAAGCCGGAGTTTTAGAGGAGGAAATAGGATAATCTTATTTATTCCATCATAGCTCAATTGTCTTTTTCAAATCAATTAAACCACCAAATTCACGATCTTTTTAGGGACGACAATCACCTTTTTTGGTGCCTTTCCTTCTAGCCATTTTTGAACTTTTTCATCGGCTAATGCAGCGGCCTCAATTTCTTCTTTACTAAGGTCTGCGGCTAGTTTTATTTTAGCACGCATCTTACCATTGACCATCACAGGGTACTCGATAGAGTCTTCTACCAAGTACGCGGCATTGAATTCAGGGTAAGCCGCATGGATAACACTTTCCTTGTGACCAAGTAATGACCAAAGCTCTTCTGCAATGTGAGGTGCGTAAGGCGAGATGATCACTGTTAAACCCTCCAAAATGCTTCGGTTGTTGCAATTCATAGCTGAAAGCTCATTCACACAGATCATAAACGTACTCACTGAAGTATTGAAAGAATAGCGGTCAATATCATCTTGTGCTTTCTTAATCGCTTTGTGTAGCGACTTCAACGCATCTTTTGACGGTTCGGCATCTGAAAGGTTCAAGTTGCCTTGCTCATCGTGGAAGAGTCTCCAAAGCTTTCTCAAGAACTTATTTACACCATCAATACCATTCGTGTTCCAAGGTTTGAATTGCTCCAAAGGACCTAAAAACATTTCGTAAAGTCTTAAGGTGTCTGCACCGTAGCGTTCAATGATCTCATCAGGGTTGACGACATTGTATTTAGACTTGGACATCTTTTCGACTTCCCAGCCGCAAACGTACTTGCCATCTTCAAGGATAAACTCGGCATCAACTAAGTCAGGTCTCCATTTCTTGAAGCCTTCGGTATCCAAAACATCGTTTCGGCATAGGCTTACGTCTACGTGGATGGTAGTTGTCTCGTACTGATCTTTTAAACCCAAAGAGACAAACTTGTTTTCTCCTTTGATTCTATAAACAAAATTCGATCTTCCTTGGATCATTCCTTGGTTGATCAACTTCTTGAATGGCTCTTCTTGGTTTACAAAACCTAAGTCAAACAAAATCTTATTCCAGAAACGAGAGTAGAGTAGGTGGCCTGTAGCGTGCTCGGACCCACCGATGTATAAGTCTACATTTCCCCAATACTCTTGAATGTCTTTGTCGATAAATGCCTCATTGTTGTGGGCATCCATATAGCGGTACCAATACCAGCTAGATCCTGCCCAGCCAGGCATAGTACTCATTTCCAAAGGATAGGAATTATCATCTCCTGATGGTGAGTATTTAAAGTTTTCTGCTCTACCCAATGGCGGATCACCATCTTCGGTAGGTAAGTACTTGTCAATTTCAGGAAGAATAATTGGAAGGTCTTTTTCAGCCACTAAATAGGGCGTATCATCTTTGAAGTAGACAGGCACCGGCTCTCCCCAATAACGCTGTCTTGCGAAGATGGCATCTCTGATACGGTAGTTGATCTTTCCTTTACCAACACCTTTTTCTTCTGCAAACTCGATCGCTTTGGCAATGGCATCTTTACACGAAAGTCCGTCCAAGAAGCCAGAATTTATCATTACACCATCCTTAGTCGAATCAGCTTTTTCACTGATGTCAGCACCATTGATTACGGGAACAATTGGTAAATCGAAATGCTTCGCGAAATCATAGTCTCTTTGGTCGCCACAAGGAACGGCCATCACTGCACCGGTTCCGTAGCCTGCCAATACATAATCGGCTACCCAGATTTGTACTTTCTCTCCGTTGTAAGGGTTGGTCGCGTAGCTTCCTGTAAATACGCCAGAAATAGACTTCACGTCCGTCATACGATCACGTTCCGATCGGTTAAAGGCTTGCTTTACATAACTTTCAACGGCTTCTTTCTGCTCAGGAGTAGTTAACGACTTTGTTAAGTCACTTTCCGGGGCAAGTGATAAGAAAGTCACTCCGAAGATTGTATCGATTCGAGTTGTGAAGACTTCGATGGCGATATCAGAGTTTTCAACTTGAAACTTTAGTGTTGCGCCAATGGACTTTCCAATCCAGTTACGCTGCATTTCTTTTAATGGCTCAGACCAATCAATGGTATCTAAACCTTGGAGCAATCGTTCGGCATAGGCAGTGATGCGCATGCTCCATTGCTTCATGTTCTTGCGAACTACTGGGAAACCACCACGCTCAGAGAAACCATCCTTTACTTCGTCATTGGACAAAACAGTTCCTAATTCTGGACACCAGTTTACGGCAGTTTCAGAAAGGTAAGTAAGTCTGTATTTGAGCAATATGTGTTGCTGCGCCTTCTCTGACCAACTGTTCCATTCCTCTGCTGAGAATCCTTGAATGTCATCATCACAAGCAGCATTGATGTCAGTATTGCCCGACTTTGAGAATTTCTCAATTAAGGTGTCAATATGCTCTGCTTTAGTGGTGTCGTTGTTGTACCAGCTATCAAAGATTTGCATAAAGACCCACTGCGTCCATTTGTAGTAAGACGGATCACAAGTCTGAACTTCTTTGTCCCAATCAAAGGCGAAACCAATGTTTTTTAATTGCTCTTTGTAGCGAGCGATATTTTCTGTCGTAGTAATGGCAGGGTGTTGACCTGTTTGAATGGCGTACTGTTCGGCAGGTAAGCCGAAGGCATCAAAGCCCATTGGATGAAGGACATTAAAACCTTGGTTTCTCTTGAATCGAGAGACAATATCACTGGCAATATAGCCCAATGGATGACCCACGTGTAGCCCGGCACCTGATGGGTAGGGGAACATGTCCAAAGCATAAAACTTTGGTTTGGAAGTATCCTTTGTCGCCTTAAAAGTTTCTTCTTTTGTCCAATATGCCTGCCACTTGGGCTCTACATCACGATGATTATATTCAGCCATTACCGCTTAACCTTTTATCTAATTCGAAGTCTGCAAAAATAGTGTTTTTAGTGCCTTTAGAAATGGTTTTGAAGAATTATCTCTATTCAATCAGTAGGTCATCCCCGACTTGATCGGGGATCTCCCAATTGGTGCAAGAATTGTGGAGATTCCCGCCTACGCGGGAATGACGATCAAAAGCATGTGCGAAAGAATTGCCCTCATACTTCTCATAGTTTAAAATGAGATGATATATTTAGTCTTTAATCTCACGTTATGTTCGGACTGTTTAAAAAGAAACCCAAAGTACCCACTCCTCCTAGGTTGCTCGACCTGAATAACAATCCTATTGTTGAGGGTGCAATTGTAAAATCACTTCGCTACGAATTGGGTGAATGTACGGTGGAGCTTGAGGGTTTAGAATACTTCTATGTGTCAAAGAAAGATGGCCAGCGCGTAAGCTACACCCGAATGGTAGACGCCATCACTGAAAATCAAAAGGTGATGTTGGTGATGGAGGCGGATAAATAGCCTTTCGAAAACTTATACTTTATTAGCTCAATTATTTTTATTAAAAATTAACACAGACTTCATGAGCTTTTTATGCCCTTGTACGTTATCTATGTGAAAAGCACATCCTTATGAAAAGACTATCCATACTCTTCTCCTTTATCTTACTATTTAACTATTCTGCTGAAGCACAAATTCTGAATAAAGCAAAAAGTCTTTTAAGTAAAAAAGGAGCCTTCTCTAAAGAAGAGGCTGCTGACGCCTTAAAGGAAGCCTTTGTACAAGGAACTGGCAAAGGAGTAGATATTCTCTCGGAACTTAACGGTTACTATGGCAACCCTAAGGTTAAAATTCCTATCCCACCTGATGCAAAGAATGTCGAAGATAAACTGAGAGCACTCGGTTTAGGGAATGAAGTGGATCAAGCGATTGAGTCATTAAACCGTGCGGCAGAAGATGCTGCTGTGGAGGCTAAGGACATCTTTATCGCGGCCATCAAAGGATTGAGTATTACCGATGCACTTAATATAGTAAGTGG
>DLQN01000010.1 GCA_002477595.1 Roseivirga sp. UBA7431 | reverse complement strand
CTACACAGAAAGACACTAAGAAATTAGTGTCTTTTTTTATGCCTTCTATCGTGTTAATCGTTCCCAATCAGAATTCTTCAGTGTTATAGACTTCAATATTCGAAATGGTAGGACAGGCTTTTGAATCCAGAATCGTGAGCCTGAGTTTGTTGGTTTTTGTATCTGGTAACCTTAGTATTCTCTTATAACCAATGGTTGTTTCATTGGCGATAACTTCATAGTTCCCTTCAACCATTGCCTCTACTTTAAAGGATTTAACCCTTTGCCCTAGGGAAATATACTCTTGTAAAACCAGTCTGTTTAAGGAGGTCTCTTCCCAAAAGTCAACTTCCAAGGAACCGTTCAATACCTCATCATCAGTTGCCCAATAGGTAGATATATCTCCGTCTAGTACGTTTTGTGCATCGTAACCTTTTCCACGATCAGCAGAGGCTTTAACTGTTTTTCCTTTTGCCAGATTATTAGCAAATGTATCATCAAGTGCTTCCCTTAATTCCATTAACGCAGTCACATCATTTTCATGTGCTAGCCCTCTTCGGTCTACCGAAAGGTTGAGCAATAGGTTGGCGTTTCTTCCTACTGACTTATAATAGATATCTAAGAGGTGCTCAAGCGACTTCACTTCATCATCCTGGCTTTTATGGTAGTACCATCCTGGTCTTATGGAAACATCACATTCTGCCGGCACCCAATGTGTGCCATCAATATGACCGGTTCCTAATTGTTTACTATCGGCAACGCCCGGTGCAAACTCGTCTCTTCTTAATGGAGCCCAATTGGTAGCATTTGCAAAACCTCGCTCATTGCCAACCCACCTTACCTCAGGACCTCCATCACTAAAAGTGACCATCCGTGGCTGAAGTGACTTTGCCAACGCAAACGTACTGTCCCAATCATAATAGGTTGTTCGGTCTACATTTCTCACCTCATTCGCTCCTCCATAGTAGCCATCTCCTCCATTGGCCCCATCTACCCAAAGCTCAAATACGTCTCCATAGTTGGTCAATAGTTCTTTCAATTGGTTGCGATAATAGGTAATGTATTTAGGCTTTCCGTAGTCTGCATGATTACGATCCCAGGGGGAGAGATAAAGCCCCAACTTAAGACCATACTCTTTGCAAGCAGCAGCCAGTTCCTTAATCACATCTCCCTTGCCCTCTCTCCAAGGGCTGTTTTTGACAGAATGCTCGGTAAATTCTGAAGGCCAAAGGCTGAATCCATCATGATGTTTGGCTGTCAGAATAATGGCTTTCATTCCCGCTTCCTTAGCCACACGAGCCCATTGTCGGGTATCTAATTCTGTTGGGTTAAATAGCTCTGGAGATTTACCTCCCAGTCCCCATTCTATGTCGGTGAATGTATTCATGTTGAAATGGACAAAAGCATAGTACTCCAATTCGTGCCAATCTACTTGTTGTGAGCTCGGTATTGGGCCGACAGGTGCGGGAGGGGGAACTTCTTTCGTACAAGCCAAAAAAAGAAATGTTAGCCACAAAAACTGCTGTAGGTAAGTCGATCTCCTTTTGAACATTTTCTATTATTCTTAAAAATTAGATATTCTAAAAACCCATGCATTCTTTCCTGGCACTTGGCTAAATTTTATGTCACTCGTGTTGACCAACATTTTACCGTCTTTGTATCTCCAGTCCAACTCACCATCATAGCCCAAAAGGGTCACATTTGCACCAGATTTTGGCTTGTCAACGGTTAAGTCTAGTTGATCATCTGGCCATTCCATCGTGATGGCATAAACGTTTCCATTATTCTGGGTATAAGCGATATGTTGCCGCATTGAGCTATAAACAGCATTGAGCCCATGTATTTCACCCTCGGTCGTGGTATACAGTCTCGAAGAACGTACGATTTGCTTTTCAAGACTGCTACTAGACCAAAATAGTCTGGCGCTGGCATTTTGTTTCCCTTCGAAGTATTCCACGCGAAGCTTATACCGTTTTCCTGCTTGAAGTTGGATCGAACTTGACTCAGAAACGGCTGTATTGTTTCCCATCACAAAACCATTTGCTCCCTTAGGAGCATTTTTCCAGTTGTTAATAATCAGCTCATCATTAATCCAAACGCGCATACCATCATCGGCTTGGCCTTCAAACTCATAATTTTCTGAAAACTCAGGCATGATAAAGCCTGTCCAAATAGCGGTAAAATCATCTTCTTTAATGGGGCTTTCAGGTCCATTTCTTACCCAATTAAAATCAATATTAGGATCAATTCTCTCCAAACTCACTTGCTTCTCCTCCCCGGTCTTTTTCCAAGTGGTTGATCCATAAATGGCTTCCTCATTGATTTCGATCCAGTTGCCCAACTGAATTAGCCGATCTTGTTGTAACAGTGGTATTTGACCATCAGCTGTTGGCCCCACATTGATGGTTACGCCACCACCATTGGCCACAGCTTTGATAAAGAAGTGAATCAGTTCTTCACCTGTCATATAAGCATCAAGCTTTTCGAATCGATTTAAGGCAAAGGAGCGTCCAAGGCCTCGAACTTCTGCCCATGGTCTATCTGTTTCCTTGATTCCGGCACTATATTCTGGTGTCAGAAAACCCATTCCTTGACTACCTCCTCCCCAGCGATCGTTTACGACTGCATCGTCACCCATAAGGTTGAAATACCAGGAAATCAATTCTGCGGAATGCCATTCTTCGGCAGAATTATTCCACTCGCCATCGGCAAAGATCAAATCGGGTTTGTAGGTAGAAATGAGTTCTTTGAATTGCGGGATCATATGTTTTTCCACATAAGGCCCAATGTTTCTATCTGGATCCGTATCCCATCTGTGCAGTGGGTTGTTCCATTCGGGCAATGAATAGTAGAGCCCCATATGCAATCCAGCTTTTTTAACAGACGTAGTAAGTTCTCCAACCAGATCACGGTTGGGGCCAACCTCCATGCTGTTCCATTTTGGGGCGTACTTGCTTGGCCAAAGGGCATATCCATCATGATGTTTGGAAACCATAACTACATACTTGGCTCCAGCTCTTTTGAAAAGATCAGCCCATTCATCTGGGTAAAAAAGCCGGGCTTTAAACTCAGGGGCGAAGTCTTTGTAAGTAAAGCCTTCTCCATAGTGCGTTTTCATGTAGGAAGTACGTAATGAATCTCCAAGCATAAGCCCTCTCAAGTACCATTCGCCATAGTCTTCTTTGTTGCTGTAAGCAGGCACGGAATAAACTCCCCAGTGAATGAAAATACCAAGTTTAGCATCTTTGAACCATTGAGGGTAGGGTCTCGATTTTAAGTCGTCCCAATCTGCCGTGTATTGCTTCTGAGCGTTTAATGGAAAGAACAACAATAGGCTGAGCGAAACACAAACACTTGCTATTAATAGTTTTCTTTTCATGGCTTTTCTCTTGGTTACAAAGTGGTTCAGAAAAATCTAAATGAAAAACTTTCTTATTTATCTGGAAGGAGCTCTAGTACCACTAGGACCGGACAGTGGTCTGAAGCGATCTTTTCATCAATTACTCTGGTCTCCAACACACGCCATCTGTTCGCAGGCCGAAACAATACGTAGTCGATCTTTTTTATTGGATTATCAGAAGGAAACGTTGGTGTGTCTTCTTTGAATGACCTCTCCCATTCGGTAAAGAGAACCTTCATTCCTTCTTTATCTGGCTCCTCATTTAAATCTCCTGTTAAGATGGATGGTCTTGCATCTCTAGTCAAAACCCTATTTAATTCTTTGGCCTGCATCAGTCGGTTCAAAGGATCTTTTTCGTGATCCAAATGAGTACCAATAAATCGAATGGTGTCACCGCTTTTGAGGACAATATTAATTTCAGCGGCAGCCCTAGGTTCCTTTCCTTCCGTATAGGGCAAGGGGTGATTCTTGGTCGCTAGAAATGTAAAACTTGATAAGATTCCTTCTCCATATTCACCATCATCATAGGGCATTGCTCTTGCAAAAAGTGGTGACATATTCGTTCTAATCGCCAATTCTGTAACCAAATCGTACTTTTTTGCTCGATTCGTTTTATAGTCAACCTCTTGTAATGCCACCAAATCTGGTTTGGCGGCCTTGATTACATCAGCTATTAAATCCAAGTCGAAATCACCTTTCATTGTGGCTCCGTGCAGAATATTATAAGTCAGCACGCGCACTATTCTTGATGAATCTGGTGCTTGTGCCGTCAGACCTTGTACCAATGCTAAAAGCAAAAGGGATATGGATAACTTTCTCATAATCTAAAAGAACTCTTCTTACCTAGAATAGCTACCATTCTAGGTACAATAACACTTGTTACTTTAATGGCCAATTTAAGAAAAAGTTGGTCATGTCTCCTTCGGCTTACTTAAGCTCGCGTAGAATTGAAATGAAAGTCATCAAGCACTCCACTGAATTTTGAATTGAGCTTTGTAAAGCAGCAAGCAGTAGTCTTGGACTCACAACTAAATTAAGTAGACCTCTCAAACATGATATTGATCATGTTCTGATCTGATACCCATCAGCGGTTAAGGCTTTCTAACTAAGTAGCTTCATGATATAAATTCACAAATCAAAAGGAGGTGACTATGAAAAAGCTATTAGTACCAATCGATTTTTCGAGTTGTTCTAAAAATGCCCTAAGCAATGCTATCCAAGTAGCTGATAGGATGCAAATGGAGATACTTCTATTCCATTCAGTTATTGTACCAATAGGTTTGGCAGAAGGGGTTCCGGCAGGGAATATAGGCTACGATTTCGAAGAACTTGAAGCAAGTTCAAGGCAAAGAATAGAAGCACTCATTGAGGAAATGCCTGAGTTAAAGCAAGTAACTTATAGAAGTATTATCCAATATGGATCACTTCATGAAAGCATCAATGAGCTTGCGAAAGAGGAAGAGATCGCGTTAATCGTAATGGGTACTCATGGTGCGAGTGGCATTGCCAAGTCGCTTATTGGTAGCAACGCGTATCACGTAATCAAAAACGTGAAAATTCCAGTGATTGCCTTACCAGAAGATGCAGACATTAGCCGTATGAAGCATATCGCATTAGCAGGTGACTATCGTAATGTACCAGCGCATGATTCGATTCATTTAGTGACTGATATTGTCAGGGCATTTATGGGCCAACTTCATATCATTCATATTGACAAGGGAGATGTTTTGGTCAAAGATCAAATTGATATTGCCAGAAATATGGACAAATACCTCAACCACATTAAGCACTCATTTCACTTTAGAAAATTTGAAAATGTGGAAGAAGGATTGTTGGAGTTTGCGAAAGAAGCCAATATCGAACTCATCGCTATGGTTTCGAAACATCACGGCCTTTTGGAGCGCCTACGACATGGTAGCCATACTAAGAAAATGGTATTGGACATACCGATACCTCTGATGATAATTCGCGAATAGAAGGAGGCTAAGGATTACTGAAGAGAAACTCCAAAATTCAAGACTAAGGATTGCTTTGGTTCTATCAAACTCAAGCCATCCTTAGTATTTAATGCGTTAATATTTCCTGTCATAGGTTCTATTGCGATGGTTCTTCTATCCTCAGGAGTATAAATTTGAGTAAATGGATGATTCTCATCTTGCCATACTTCTAGCACACTTTCATCTGGGTAAATGAGTCTCGTAACGTACCTATCTTCCTTCTCGATAGCACGGAAGCAGGTGTCTAACGTCAGGGCTGAAATATCAATTGGTTCTTCCAATGTTCGATACGGGGTACTTTCCCCTGTTGGTATCATCGCTTCATCGACTTCAACTAAGGCCACATTCATAAGCTGCAGTTTTCCCAATTCACCTTCCTCAGGTAAGTTGAAATATGGATGCCATCCAAAAGCGAAAGGCAAAGTGGTATTTCCAGTATTAACGATTTTAACCTCCACTGAAAGACTTCCAGGAGCGAGCTTGTAATTCAGGTCAATTTTAAATGGAAATGGGTAGTAGATCAAATCCCCATCATAACTATATGCTAAACTCAATTCGTTCTCTGTCTCTGCCTTTAACTCAAAAGGCTTGTCATGCAGCATGCCATGCAAGGCGTTTGGTAAACCAAAATCATTGAGAGGGAATTGATAAGTGTTTCCTTCGAATTCAAACTTCCCATCTTGGAGCCTATTGGGAAAAGGAAAAAGTAATGAAGATTGGTAATGATAACCTTCTTTTGGACTAATGAGGGTCTTAGTAATTCCATTCGAAGAAAGGGTCAATTCTTTGATGGCCCCTCCACAAAATGGGTCTAAAGTCAGCTGTTGATTATTTGCTTTTAATTCTAACGTCATTATTAATAAGTACTCGACACAGAAAAACTGTACCTACATATTAATTGTTTCCTCAAAGTTAAACAAACTATTCTCTCGCTGATTTATTTTAGATAATCAAACCCACCAAGGCAGTGGTAATTCTAGGTCTGCAATTGAATCAATCACCATGTCTGGTTTAAAAGGATAGTCATTGAGTTGTTCACGTCTTGACATACCTGACAATGTGAGTATGGTATTATAGCCTACTTGAACACCACCTTGTATATCCGTAGATAGCGTATCTCCAATCACTGTGACCTCGTCTGTTGCCAGACCTATATATTTCCGTGCCTGCCTCATCATTACAGCACTTGGCTTACCAACTGAAAAAGCTTGTTTTCCTGTTGCAGTCTCTATCATAGAGACAACAGCTGCTATGCCCAAGTTATTCCAGCCTGCCTTACGAGGTGAGGCATCTAAATTCGTTGCGATAAACTTTGCCCCTTCTAGAATGAAATCTATGGCCTTTCGGACCATTTCTAGCGTGAAATTAATTCCTTCTCCTACGACTACAAAGTCTGGGTCGTTTTGTACCAAGGTAAAGCCATTTTCATGTAAGCTGGAGATCAAACCACCTTCACCCAAGACATAAGCTGTGCCGTTTGGAAATTGTTGTCTCATAAAATGCGTGGTCGCCATGGCAGAGGTATAAACATTTTTCTCTTCCACATCGATGCCCATCTTTCTTAGCTTTCTTACAGCATCCAAAGGTGACCTTTGACTGTTGTTCGTCATAAAAGTGAAGGGAATGTTCTCTTTCTGGAGTGTCTGAATAAATTTATCAGCACCCGGAATCATTTCATTCTCAACATAAATAACTCCGTCTTGGTCAATCAAAAATCCTTTAGGCATATAATTTAATTTTCTATTTGAAGATGGTTGAAAGAATACTCTCGACCAACTTTGCGCTCATTAAGCTATCGTTAAGTGTAAACAGTTCAGACTCGGTTTTTCCTTGTTTGATGCACTTTGATACCTCCATAATTTCATGGGCATATCCTGTACTGATCATTGGGGCATAAAAAACCTCAACATCGTCTCCTTTCACCACTTCATAAGACTCCGATTTCCAGAACATAGGAATTCTCACAAATCCTTTCTCTCCGTAAATACAGGCTTCTTTATTTGTATTCATGGTAATGCTGCCAACTACTTGCGCCATTCTATCCTGACCAAAATCAAGCTGTATTTGGATCGTTTCGTCTACCCCAGTATCAGACTTAATGGCATGCGCCTTAAAGTCAACTGGTTTCCATCCAAACATGTCGGAAACAATAGTCAGCGGGTAAACACCGACATCATAGAGTGCTCCACCTGCCAATTCTGGGTTCAATAAACGTCCGTCTTGGGTCAGTTTGTCTTCAGATCGAAATCCAAAACTGGCTGTCATGTACTTAACTTGACCGATTTCGCCAGCCTTTATCTTGGCAATAACCTCACGATAAGCAGGTAGAAATCGCATCCACATGGCCTCCATTAAAAACTTATCATTGGACTTGGCGGCTAAAGTCATCTTAACCACTTCATCACTAGAAACCCCTATTGGCTTTTCACATAGCACATGTTTGCCAGCATTGAGTGCGTCAATTACATTCTGACAATGGAAATTATGAGTCGTGCTTATGTAGACGATATCAATGTCAGCATCCGCTAAAATATCGGCATAGGATGAGTAGACTCTTACTTCTGGAAATTCCTTCTGTAAGGCACCGGCATTAGACCTTGAGGCAAAGGCATAGGGCACCTCATGCTCTACTGCATTCAGACTCTCTAAAAACTTTCTTGCAATTCGGCCAAACCCTATAAAACCCCAGTTCATCCTCCTAATAAAGCAAATATTCGGAGAAGGTCAACCTTCTGCCCATTTGGTGAAGCATTCGTTTGAAAAATAAAGAACCCTCATAACCTAGGGCCATTCACTCCATCGATAGGTTGGGAATTATCTTAGTTTGATGGCCACGTTGGCACCGAAACTTAAAATGGCTTATTTAAGGTAAAAGTAGTTAACCCCTGAAGAAAATATTTCCGCCTACTCTTAACGAATGTTACCATAAAACTTGGCAAGTCGTTCATTGGACATGCCTAATGCCCAAAGTGACGCAATGGCAATAAAAATAAAATTAGCCTTAACAACACCCCATTTGGCAACTCTCCGGTCAGATGAATAAACCTTTTGACCAATCTGTCTTATGCTACCCAATCGATTCATTTTGATACACAGATCAGCTTCTTCCATGATCATCATCGTTGGATCAAATCCTCCTGAGGCCATATAATCCGACTTTCTACAAAAAAGCAATTGATCTCCAAAAAGGAGCCTTAGCCCTTTAAAAAGGGTACGATAAGGGTTATAAACAAAAGGTGCGTAATAGGTTTTAATGCGATTATGAGCAGTGGTAAAGTTTTGCTTATCAGTGCCTGTCATCACGCTCCTAAAGCCAGCCAATGCAGTTGCACTATCAGCCAATGTCTCTTGCACCACGAGCACTAAATCATTCGGAGCAAAAGTATCGGCATGTAAAAAACAAAGGATATCACCCGTTGCCTCAATAGCACCGGCATGCATCTGGGCAGCTCTACCCAGTTTCTCTGAAACAAGTACTTCACGGCCATAGGACTCAATGATTTCGAGTGTACCATCGGTACTCCACCCA
This sequence comes from Roseivirga sp. UBA7431, assembly GCA_002477595.1. Classification (GTDB taxonomy): domain Bacteria; phylum Bacteroidota; class Bacteroidia; order Cytophagales; family Cyclobacteriaceae; genus Roseivirga. The sequence goes on along the minus strand of DLQN01000010.1, from coordinate 49,982 downwards.
TCTACAATAATAACCTCATATGGCTTTGGATCGAGCTTGGTTAAGCTCTGTAATAGTTCTCCAAGACAAGCCTCTTCGTTATAAGTAGGTATGATAATGGATACTTTTTGCATCTAAGGAATTTTGTTTCTTCCTAAGTCTTCATGAGCTGCTACCCAATCTAAAGATGACATGGCAGCACCGAGTGAAATCTCACCAGCAAGCACAACACCCGCCATAATCTCAGCAAGCTTTTTCGCTTTATCGGAACCATAGCACCCCATCATTTCCAGGCAGTCTCTTTGCGTTGGTAAGCCAGTGCCTCCTCCCACAGTACCTACAATAAGGGATGGTAAGGTTATAGTACCGTATAAGCTTCCATCCGCTAGTACCTCTGTATGCAAAAAACCAGCAGTACTTTCAGCCAAATTTGCAATGTCTTGACCCATTGCAACGAACATAGCTGCCAATGCATTGGCCGTGTGTGCTCCGTTGTTATTAACACCGGCCATCATTCCACCCAAGTTGGCGATGTCCAAATGTCGTTGCAGTTGATGCGCGTCCACTCCAAAGTTCTTGATCAAAAGCGCTTCTGAAAATGTAGCTTCTGCTATTACCTTTTTTCCCCTGGAGTTTAGCGCGTTGATAAAAGAATGTTTTTTATCACTGGCCATGTTGGATTCCAAGAAAAAGTGCTGAATACCATCGTAAGCTTCCAGTATCCATTGACACACTTGAAATGTGGCCTTGTTCACCATATTCTGCCCAGCGGCATCTCCAGTAAAAAAATTAAAGCGGAGGAAAACGTTATTTCCAGCTTGGTAAACTTCCAAGTCTTCATACTTGAGGTAATTGGACCCTTGTTCTGCTTGCTGTTTTAAGTCTGGGGTTACCGTCTTGATCCATTTACCAAAATCAACCGCTTTAACCAAAGTATCGAATATGAAAACAGGTGCTCTTTGCATACTGTCCTTAATGACTCTACAGTTGACACCACCAGCCTCATTCACGAGTTTAATCCCCTTATTGTAAGAAGCTACCAAGGTTCCTTCTGTGGTTGCCAATGGAACTAAGAAATCACCTTGCGCATATTCTCCATTAACTCGAATGGGGCCGGCTATTCCAAGTGGCACCTTTGCAAAGCCTGTTAAGTGCTCAATATTTCCCTGATATACAGATGTATCTTCAACTTGCGGAGCAATGTTCTTGAGGTTAGTGCCAGAAAAAGAATTCACGAAATCAAGTCTTTCATTCACCGCATCACAACTGTAATCATCTCCATAAATTCTTGGGATTTTGACAGTGCGCTCAACCTGTGATTCATGCATGACGTCATTTACACTAAAACTTAATATCCCGAACGGTTTTGTATGGAACTTGAAATCGAGCTTCAAGTTTGTTGCTACATTTATTTTTGCCTTTACCAGCACATTAAAGCTTTTGCCAAGCTTAAAGCTAAATCCATTTTGTCGGTTGATTTCTTCAACTTGGACCCATTGACCATTCCCCAAATCAGTGAAAATTTGACTTCTCTCAACCTGAATACCGTCAACTTCGAGTGAGTTCAAGCCTTCAAAATGCACGTCAATCAATCGATTTTTGACATTGAAAGTGAAGCCCTCATCAGACTTCGTTAGACTTCCACGGGTGTATAATTTTTTTAGAAGCGTTTTGGGAATAAAATTCATATAGATGACCAGATAAATTAAGGTATATGAGTTGTTATTGAGCGTGCAGGTTCAGCATTATTACCTGAATGCCGAAAGTAGTAAAAATTAAAAGTCAAAGATAGCTGATCTATTGAACAGTCTCAGGTTCTTTCAACTAACGGGAGCGTAAGCTTTGTAGTTTTCTAAGCCATACTTTCACTACCCTTCTTATCGCATAATAAAAAAGGCCATTCAAATGAATGGCCTTTCAATATCTAAAGTAGGTTATTCCTATTTGTTCATCGAAATCAAGAACTCATCATTACTGCGAGTGCCTTTCATCCTATCCAATAAGAATTCCATTGCCTCAACAGAGTTCATGTCATTCATGAACTTACGAAGTATCCAAACACGTTGAAGCTCTTCTTTGCTCATCAATAAGTCTTCTCTACGCGTTCCAGAGTTAGGCACATCAATCGCAGGATAAACACGTTTGTTAGATAGTTTTCTATCCAACTGAAGTTCCATGTTACCCGTACCTTTGAATTCTTCGAAGATCACTTCGTCCATTTTAGAACCTGTTTCAATCAAGGCAGTTGCGATGATAGAAAGGGAACCGCCATTTTCTACGTTACGTGCAGCTCCAAAGAAACGCTTTGGTTTGTGCAATGCATTAGCGTCCACACCACCGGAAAGAATCTTTCCAGAAGAAGGCACTACTGTATTGTAAGCTCTAGCGAGCCTCGTAATTGAATCCAGAAGAATCACTACATCATGACCGCATTCCACCATACGTTTAGCTTTCTCTAACACGATGTTAGAAACCTTTACGTGACGATCAGCTTGCTCATCGAATGTAGATGAAATGACTTCTGCTTTTACGCTTCTAGCCATATCTGTTACTTCCTCAGGACGTTCATCGATCAAAAGAATGATCAAATAAATTTCAGGGTGATTTTCAGCTATCGCATTAGCAATTTCTTTCAAGAGGACTGTCTTACCCGTTTTTGGCTGGGCAACGATCATACCTCTTTGTCCTTTACCAATTGGTGCAAACATGTCTAGAATTCTCGTAGACATCAAGCTTGGCTTAGTACTCAGCTTGATCATCTCTTCAGGGAAGAGTGGCGTTAAGTATTCAAAAGGAACTCTATCTCTGATTTCTTCTGTGGTTTTGCCATTTACAGACTCAACTCTCAAAAGAGCGAAATACTTTTCACCTTCTTTCGGAGGCCTGATTTGACCTTTAACAGTATCACCAGTTTTCAAACCAAATAATTTGATTTGAGATGGAGACACATAAATATCATCAGGACTTGCCAAGTAGTTGTAATCAGAAGACCTCAAGAAGCCGTAGCCATCTTGCATCATTTCCAAAACACCTTCGCTTTCGATTAATCCATCAAAATCTTTAATGTTTTGATTATATTCTTGGCGCTTATTTCTTCTTTGATCTCTTTCTTTTCTTTCTTCTCCGCCATTCTCTTTATCCTCTCTCGGTGCTCTTGGCTCTCTCGGCTCTCTCTTGTCGGCTTTAGGATCCTTGCGAGGAGGTCTTGCAGGCTTTTCTTCGTTAGACTTCTCTTCAGTTGTCTCTGCACCTTCTTCCTGCTTTTCGGCAGCTGGGGCATCAGTTACATTTTCTCTTTTCGGTCTAGGTCTAGGCTTAGGTCTTTCTGCTCTGGCAGGTCTAGGCTTTTCCTCTGCTTCAGCCTTGTCAGCATCTGCAGTTTCTTTAGTTTCTTCTGTTTTTGTGGGTAATTTATCTTCTGGCGTAATTGCTTGCTGATCTAGGATAGCATAGATGATATCTTGCTTGTTCAGCTTTTTGAAGTTTTTTACGGCCATTTTCTCAGCTATTTCTTTAAGCTCAGAAAGAAGCATGAGCTTCAATTCGTCAATGGTGTACATATAAATAAGTGGGTTGGGAATCCTCTCGTAAGAGGAATATAAAAATGAATTATAATTTAATGATTAGTTGCTCGAGATGAACTTTGGATATGCATCCCATCATCTTAGGACAACGCAATATTAGACTAAACAATCGAGACTGTCAAAAAATGACACTTATTTTTATGCGCTATCAAAGGTTATAACGGGTTTTTGCATTCAATATTGACTGGAATTCGCTTAATTTGTCTGCTCAAATTCAGAAGTAAAATGCTGCAAGTAGCCAATATCATAGCCGAAAAGGATCGTCATGTCAAAGGACTCCAAAAAAGGGGTATTAAGAATGCTGAAGTCCTATTAAACGAAGTTATCACCCTTGATGAGGAACGAAAGAAGACGCAACAAGCACTAGATACCAACCTATCTGAAGCCAACAGTTTTGCCAAGCAAATTGGCGCGTTGATGAAAGAAGGTAAACGTGATGAGGCAGAACAAGTAAAATCAAGAAATGCCGAATTAAAAGCGGTAAATAAAGGTTTAGGTGAGCAGCTAAGCGAATATCAAAAGCGCCTAAAGCAAGCACTTTATAACATCCCCAATATACCTCATGACTCGGTAACCGTGGGTAAAAGTGATGAAGACAATGTAGAAATTGATCGTACTGGTGAAATACCTCAATTGGCGGAGGGTGCTCAACCTCATTGGGATCTGATCAAGAAATACGACATCATCGATTTTGAGCTTGGCATAAAAATTACTGGGGCTGGCTTCCCGGTATTCAAAGGTAAAGGCGCACGACTTCAGAGAGCATTGGTCAACTTCTTCTTAGATGAAGCTGTAAAAGCCGGCTATGCTGAGGTTCAACCACCTATTATGGTAAATGAAGCTTCTGGCTATGGTACCGGGCAGTTGCCAGACAAAGAAGGTCAGATGTATCATATCGCCTCTGAAAACATGTACCTCATCCCAACAGCTGAAATTCCTATTACGAATCTTTACAGGGATGTTATCCTTAGTGAGGATGCACTACCGATAAAGCACGTTGGTTTCACCCCGTGTTTTAGAAGAGAAGCGGGTAGCTGGGGATCCCATGTTCGAGGCCTAAACAGGTTACACCAATTCGATAAGGTTGAAATCGTTGAGATCAGAAAACCAGAAGAATCTTATGCTGCATTACAAGAAATGTGTAATCACGTTTCTGGGATTTTGAAAAAACTAGCGCTGCCGTTCCGAACCCTGAGACTGTGTAGTGGTGATTTGGGCTTTACCTCAGTGCTAACTTTCGATTTTGAAGTATACTCTGCTGCTCAAGAGAAGTGGCTAGAAGTGAGTTCTGTTTCAAATTTCGAAACCTTTCAAGCGAATAGACTCAAACTGAGATATAAGGATGAAAATAAGAAATCTATTTTACTCCACACACTCAACGGTAGTGCCTTGGCCTTACCTAGAATTATAGCTGCAATCTTGGAAAACAACCAGTTCGAAGGAGGTATCAAGGTTCCAGAAGTGTTAATTCCTTATACAGGTTTTGATATTATTGATTGAGTTTACCAAATCCTAGTGATACATTAGGGGACATCTGATTAAAACCAATTCTCTTGAAAATTGGCTAGACGCGCGCCATTTCTTCAAGTAGTACTATTTGCTGCTATAACATTTTCGTTCATGCAGGTCCATTGTATGGACAAAGTATTCCTGTTGTAAAAGCGGCAGAGAAATACTGCTTCGACTTGGCCTCACCTTTGACGCTAGATGCCATTGTTGCTATAGAGGGAACTGGCTCTGATCCCCTTGATGGGCTTCAGATATCAATTTCTCAAAGTTATGATCCCCTGACCGACCAATTAAGTTACACCCCCACTGATGGAATAACTGGAGTATTCGACAGTGGGAATGGAATTTTAACACTGTCAGGTTCGACCGATCTAGATGCTTACAACCTGGCATTGACGAGAATCACCTTTACAACGAGCGCCACTAACAATGTTTCAGGAACCAAGGCCATCACAACATCGCTGTCCAACCTAGATTATTACCCAGAAACAGGGCATTTCTATAAATTCTTCTCTGATCCAGGCATTTTTTGGACAGCATCGTTGGCCGAGGCAGCAAACCAAAACCTATTTGGTCTAAATGGATACTTAGCGACCATAACCACCACAGGAGAAAATCAATTCATTCTAGATCGTGTCAGCGGAACAGCATGGATTGGTGCAAGTGACGCTGCAAATGAAGGCGTTTGGCGATGGGTAACCGGCCCCGAAGCCGCCCTAGATAATGGTGCTGGCAGACTGCTATCTGACGGTTTTATGAATTGGGATGTAGGTGAGCCTAATAACGCAGGCCCAGAGCACTATGCACATATGATGGACTGGTCAACTCCTCCTGGCAAATGGAATGATTTACCAGATCAAGGAGGAGGAGGACAATATGCCCCTACAGGATATATTGTAGAATATGGAGGGCAATCCGGTGATCCTGATGTCTTCTCATCGATTACCGGCACGACAACTTTAGACTTGCTGCAAGCAGTCGAGCTGAGTGGTTCGATTTCCGTTTGCCCAAACCTCTCCGGTGTGAGTTATACAGCGACAGACCTACCAGATCATATATATCAATGGACAGTAACAGGTGGGGCAATTGCAAGTGGTCAAGGCACAGCCAGTATCCTTGTAGATTGGGGACCAACGAATGCCAACGCCCTTGTTTCGGTAAAAGCAAGTTCTTCAATCATCTGTGAGATAGTGACTGACCTTCCAGTAAGAGTAAATGTTAAGCTAGAACCACCAATGCCCCTTGGCCCTAATACTGTCTGCTTTACGGATCTTAGCGCTGCACAAACCTATTCTACTCCGATAACACCCGGATCTAATTACAATTGGCAAGTCACAAACGGGAACGTTGTAAGTGGGAATGGTACAAATGAAGTGACCGTACTTTGGGATGGTTCGGGCACTGGAGAACTCTTCTTCACAGAGTCGACCACCACTGCAACTGATATCTGTGATGGAGATTCCCCAGTACTCACTGTAGACCTAAGGGCAGAAATCATTCCGATTTTCACAATTGAAAACGTCAAGTGTTTCGAAGGTTCTGACGGAAGTATAATAGTGTCCAGCATCAGTGGTTTAGCACCTTTTTCCTACCAATGGAATGTCAATAATTTGGGGACGATAAGCGACAATACAGTTACCGGTCTCAGTGCTGGTAGTTACTCCGTAGACATTACCTCTTCTGGTTGTACTATTAACGTTCCTTTTACTATTACTGAGCCCGAGCCACTAGCGGGCAGCATTAATGTGCAGAATGTTTTGTGTTTTGGTGAAGCCAGCGGAATTGCTGAAGCCCTTATCACAGGAGGAACTGGTGCCTACAGATATGTATGGAGCCAAAGGCCAGCCATCAGTCAGCCTGTCTTAACTAGTATTCCCAAAGGCGATTTTTTCGTAGACATCTTTGACGAAAACGACTGTGTATTAAGGCTTGATTTCACCATTACTGAACCTGAAGAACTCGTAATCACAGAAGTGATTTCAACCTTAGTTTCATGCCCTGGTGGAAATGATGGAACATTGGAAGGAAGAGTAACGGAGGGGTGTTAAACCTTACTCCTATACGTGGGAAAGCAGCAGCGAAACAACATCATTGGCCATAGGGTTCTCAAAAGGCACCTATCGTTTAGTGGTCACTGATGCGAATGGTTGTACCACTGCAGCCTCGCAACAAATAGATGAAGCCATTCCAAAAATCAACTTCCCTACGGCATTTAGCCCCAACAATGATGGGGTGAATGATTCCTTCGGGCCGACTACGCCTTGCGAGGTTACTTTCAATATGGAAGTGTACAATAGTTGGGGGGAGGTAATTTTCTCAACGCAAAATGTGCAAACCCTATGGAATGGTATACTCAAGGGCTCGACAGTTCCTGCTGGCAAATACGGTTACTACGCTAACTGGATAGTACAAGCAAATGGGTTATCATTACCCGGTGAGAAAAGAGGCGTAATCCGTTTGATCAGATAAATACTACTAAGTAAATGAGTTGCTTACTCAAAAGTTTGCGCTAAGAAAGGCAAGGATTTCAGGGTTCAAGAAATTCAACCCTTTAATTTTCAAAGAAGAAGTTAACTTGGCGTAAAATTCTTCACATGATAGTTAGAAAAGGAAAGCCTGAAGACCTATCTGCAGTCTTCGATTTGGTTATGGAACTTGCCATATATGAAAAAGCCCCTCACGAAGTAGCCAATTCAGTCGAGCGAATGACGGAAGACGGCTTTGGTGAAAAGCCAGTTTTCGAGTTTTTCGTGGCAGAAGTTGATGACCAAATATTAGGCACTGCCATTTTCTATTATAGATACTCCACGTGGAAAGGAAAAGCCATCTACCTCGAGGACTTGGTAGTTAGCGAGTCTGCGAGAGGTAAGGGTTATGGCAAGCTATTATTAGATGCCATTGTGATGGAAGCCAAAGCTACAAACTCCAAACAGGTCCGTTGGCAAGTACTAGACTGGAACGAACCAGCTATCAATTTCTATAAAAAACTTGGGGCCGACCTAGACGGAGAATGGATCAACTGTACCTTATCTGAGGAGCAAATTCAAGACTATCAGACTGACTGAAGTAACGTTCTAAATGCAGCTATCTGGTTAGGAAACTTGAGCAAGGCCTTTTGCTGTAATTCAGGTGCAAATGCCGCCATGTACATTTGTAAATTCGTCATTTCAGTAGCAAAATACTGAACACTGTAAGAGGAAGCTTCGGTGTCTTCAGTGTTGAGTACCTTAAAAAATTTGTACTCTTCAAACTGATTTGTCTCCATTACCTCGGGAATATGAATTTGCTTCATCCAAGCGATCCATTCAGTCTCTACCTTTTTATCTATGGCTACAGTTACGTTATAAAGAATCATCACAATATATTTGTGACAAATCTAAGGTTTATGATTTCAAACATTTAGGAATCGTCCAAGTTTTGAAAACTATGCTTGATAAAATAGACAACCTGCCATTTGTGAATCAAAAGAATGCCTTTCGGTTGATGATGGCCATGCACATAGCGGGTGCGATAGGTTTAAGCATAGAAGCAACGCGGGAGCTTTTTCAGTTGTTAACGCCATTTAATCTACTAGCAACTGCAGCGATCGTTCTACACTTCGAATCAAATAAAGGACTGAAGTATGGACTATTTATATTGATAACCTTCCTCACCGGCTTCTTTGTCGAAGTGGCTGGTGTTCAAACGGGTTTAATTTTTGGAGAATACAGCTATGGTCAAACCTTAGGCTATAAGGTCTTTGATGTTCCTCTTGCAATTGGCTTAAATTGGGTAGTGTTAATCTACTGCACAGGCCAACAAGCCAAAAGAATATTCCAAAGCCCAATGCTCAGAATCGTCTCAGCAGCACTGATGATGACCCTGTTAGACTTCCTTATTGAACCCGTAGCCATAGCCTATGACTTTTGGAGTTGGGAAGCTGTTTCAATACCGATTCAAAACTACGGAGCCTGGTTTTTGATAAGTGCAGTCTTGCATTTTGTATTTAATAAACTGATGCCAGAGTCAAATAATCCATTGGCTATTAAGATCTTATATATTCAAGCAATCTTTTTCTTGATTTTAAATTTTATTCCAATCGGCTAAACAATCTCAATTAACTCGTGTTAGACAACTTAACAATGATCGAAGCAATCACATGGACCCTTTTGGGTTTTGGAATAATGGAAGCTTTCTCGTGGTGGGTGCATAAATATGTTATGCACGGTGTTTTGTGGAAAATTCACAAAACTCATCATGAAAATACAAAAGGCTACTTTGAATTGAACGACTTATTTACGCTCATTTTCGGTGGGACAGCTGTAGTGCTCATATTTCAAGGTGTTGAGACATTCGATTATCGTTTTTGGATAGGTTGTGGAATCAGCCTTTATGGCATGTTATACTTTGTACTACATGATGTAATGATTCACAAAAGACTTAAGTGGCTAGGTCGTCCTAAAGCAAAATATTTAAAAGCTATTACTAAAGCACACAGAGCACATCACAAATCGAAAGAAAAAGATGATGCAGTTTCTTTTGGGTTGTTTTTTATACCACAAAGATACTTTAAGGACGAAGGAGAAAAGATATAAAAGTGGCAAAGTATTCAATAAAAGACTTAGAACATTTATCAGGCATCAAAGCGCATACATTGCGTATTTGGGAGCAGCGTTATAACCTGATCAATCCAAAAAGGACAGACACTAACATTCGTTATTACGATCAAGAAGATCTAAAACTTGTGTTGAATGTTTCTCTGTTAAAGGACAACGGCTTCAAGATTTCGAAGATAGCTAACATGTCTCGTGAAGACATGACTGAGGCTGTGCTTTTGGTGACGGATAAAACCACGAGTCATGCGGATCAAGTGTATGCGCTGACGCTTTCAATGATTGATTTAGACGAGCAACGTTTTGAAAAGATCATTTCAACCAACACATTGAAACATGGTTTCGAAAGAACCATGCTCAATATCATCTACCCTTTCTTGTCTAAGGTTGGGATCATGTGGATTACAGATTCTATCAATCCAGCTCAAGAACATTTCATTTCGCATCTCATTAGACAAAAAGTTATTGTAGCCATCGATGCTCAATATCCTGCCATCGAGGCGGATGCGACCAAATACATGATGTTCTTACCCGAGAATGAATTGCATGAATTAAGTCTTCTCTTTGCAAACTTTTTAGCCAGAGCTAGAAACTGCAAAAGCATCTATCTAGGCCAAAATATGCCGTTTAGAGACCTTAGCGTAGCATTTGAGCTGTATCAACCAGATTTCTTACTCACCATAATTACGTCAAGAGACCCAAATATCTCCCCTCAAGATTATCTGAATAACCTTTCTGAAAAATTTCCAGATACACAAATTCTAGTTTCAGGAAGTCAGGTAATCGGGCAGGATTTGGATCTGAATAATAATATTATTCAAATCGCCAACCCAAATCACTTAATCTCCTTTATTGAAGAGAGTGTGCCGGTGCCTGCCGTGCGATAGTTTAAATCAAATCTTACACTTCTTATCTAGTATTTATTTCAACTCTGTTGTCAATGTGTCTCTATTATCGATATTGAGTTAGGATCATTATTGCTCTTTGTTTAAGTAATACAGACCATTAAAGGCCTAAATAGACCCTTTTCTCTTTAAACCCGTATTTTGTTTAACTTTATTTGAAATATATTCCACAAAATATTTTGTTTTTGTTTAGCCTTTCGTAATATTTGTTGAACAAAAAAATCTAAGACATGACAACTTTAGAATTCAGTTACTCCCTATCACAGATGACCAAGTCGCTAAAACCTTTTGCTATGAAGCTTACAAAGGACACAGACGATGCAAACGATCTGCTTCAAGAAACATTAATGAAAGCTTATAACAACAGAGATAAGTTTTCTGAAGGAACTAACCTAAAGGCATGGCTTTATACAATTATGAAGAACACTTTCATTACCAACTATCAACGTATGGTAAGAAGAGGAACCTTCATCGATACTACCGATAACCTTCACTTTATCAATTCGAGCGATACACGTATTGAAAATAGTGCAGCCGGTAACTTCGCACTTACAGACATCAACGCAGCAATCGATAATCTAGAAGACGTCTATAAAACGCCATTTATGATGTATTTCAGAGGTTTTAAATACCATGAAATCGCTGCTAGACTAGAAATTCCTATCGGAACAGTGAAAAACAGAATTCACATTGCTAGAAAACAATTAAAAGAAAAGCTTAGAACATATAGAGCCTAAGACTAGTTTAGCCCTCATGAACAAAAAGAAGGCACTAGTTATTGGTTCTGGTTTTGCAGGTTTGTCAGCTGCTATTAACCTCGCATCAAAGAATTTTGATGTTACTGTTCTAGAAAAAAATACAACCCTTGGGGGTAGAGCCCGGCACTTTAGTGAGTCGGGCTTTTCTTTTGATATGGGCCCCAGCTGGTACTGGATGCCTGATGTATTCGAATCATTCTTCAATAAATTCGGTAAGTCTGTTTCGGACTATTATGAGTTGATCAGGTTAGACCCCAGCTATCAAGTCATTTATGAAGGTGGCGACTTCATGCCTATTCCTGCACAAATGTCGGAACTCGAAGCCCTATTCGAGTCAATTGAAGATGGTGCAGGCCTACAATTACGCGCTTTTCTTAAGCAAGCCGCATACAAATATGAAGTAGGCATCAACAAGTTAGTTTACAAACCAGGCCGATCATTAGCAGAGTTTACAAGCCTTAAACTGCTCATTGACGTCATCCGGATGGATGTATTTCAATCCATGAGCAAACATGTTCGTAAGTTTTTCAAACACCCAAAGCTTATTCAGCTGATGGAGTTTCCTGTACTCTTTTTGGGAGCATTGCCTGAAAACACTCCTGCCTTATACAGTTTGATGAATTATGCTGATATGTCATTGGGCACTTGGTACCCAAAAGGTGGAATGTACAAAGTGGTTGAAGCACTGGTATCGCTTGCTGAAGAACTCGGTGTAACATTACTCACAGAACATGAGGTAAAGAAAATTAATCATAATAACGGTAAGGCAACCTCTGTTACAACCAATCATGGTGAGATTACGGCAGATGTAATCATAGCTGGTGCAGATTACCACCATGTAGAAACGAAATTATTGGACAACGAAACGCGTAACTACTCTGATGAGTATTGGGACAAGCGCGTTATGGCACCATCATCTCTACTTTACTACGTAGGATTAGATAAAAAACTTGACGGTTTACTGCATCACAATCTATTTTTTGATACTGATTTCACCCCTCATGCACATGATATCTACACAGATCCCAAATGGCCAGAAAAGCCATTATTCTATGCATCACTAACTTCTAAAACAGATGACACTGTCGCACCAGAGGGCTGTGAAAACTTGTTTCTGCTCATTCCGGTAGCTCCAGGGCTCGAGGAGACAGAAGAAATCAGAGAAAAGTACTTTGATATGATTGTGAAAAGGATGGAAGAACACACCGGTCAATCAATCAAGGAGCATATCATTTACAAAAGAAGCTTTGCCCACAGAGATTTCGTCAAAGATTATAACTCGTTTAAAGGCAATGCCTATGGTTTAGCCAATACTTTGACTCAAACAGCGATACTTAAACCTTCTTTGAAGTCAAAAAAGCTCAAAAACCTTTACTATACAGGACAATTGACTGTTCCCGGGCCAGGTGTACCACCAAGCCTTATCTCTGGTATTGTGGTCGCAGACGAGGTAGAGAAAGACATGAATTAAACCAGAATGCCTTTTATTAGTTATTTTTAAATGATGGAATTATTTGACCAAACGACCTTTGAGTGTAGTAAGCTAATTACTCAAAGATATAGCACATCGTTTACCCTTGGGATCAAAACCTTAGGCAAGAAATTCCACTATCCCATTTATGCGGTTTATGGTTTCGTACGCTATGCCGATGAAATCGTAGACACCTTTCATGACCATGACAAAGCAGCACTTTTAGCCCGGTTTAAGAAAGACACTTATCAAGCGATTGAAGAAGGCATAAGCCTTAACCCTGTACTACACTCCTTCCAGATGGTGGTCAATAAGTACAATCTGGATCATTCACTCATTGAAGCTTTTCTACATAGCATGGAAATGGATTTGGATGAAACAGTTTATGATAAAGCTGGCTATGAAGAGTACATCTATGGTTCGGCCGAAGTGGTTGGCCTCATGTGTTTACAAATTTTTTGTGAAGGCGATCTAGCCATGTACAAAGATTTACTTCCTCCTGCCAAGAGTTTGGGTTCAGCCTTTCAGAAAGTTAACTTCATCAGAGATATCAAAAGTGATTTTGAAGATAGAGGTCGTGTCTATTTTCCTGGGGTAGACTTCGAGACCTTCTCGCAAGAGAGCAAAGAGATTATTGAAGTTGATATTCAAAAGGACTTCGATGACGCACTCATTGGAATCAAAAAACTTCCTAATGGGGCACAAACGGGGGTTTTACTGGCCTACAAATACTACCTCAAACTCTTCAAGAAGATAAAGAATTGTCCTTCGTCTAAAATCAAAGAACAACGGATTAGAATCCCTAATTCAAGAAAGATGAGCATCCTGCTCGAAACCTATTTTCAGCAAGCCCTAAAGGCAAACTGACATCCAATCTGGCATCTCAAGTCGTACTTAACATAGAATTAAGGTTCGGGGGTAAACATAATCCCTAGATTAAGGTTATTATCTTATGTTCAATCTCAACGTTGATATCGATATCAATTCTGGCTTCTGTTTTGGAGTAGTCTATGCCATAGAAATGGCAGAAGATATTCTAGCAGAAGAGGGCAAGCTTTATTGCCTCGGAGACATCGTTCATAATGATGAAGAGGTAAAACGACTAGAGCAAAAGGGCCTAGAAATTATTAACCATGAACAACTCGCTGCCATCAGTGACTGCAAGGTTCTCATAAGAGCACATGGTGAGCCCGCAAGTACCTACCAGCTAGCGTTAGAGAACAATATTACCTTAATAGATGCTTCATGCCCCGTAGTCCTAAAGCTTCAGAATAGAATTAAGAATTCTTATGATAAAGAGGAGACGATCTATATCTACGGAAAGCATGGCCATGCCGAAGTGGTGGCTTTACTAGGTCAAACCAATAATAATGCGGTTGTATTTCAGGATTTGGAAGAGCTGAACTTGGCTGAACTGCCTAGAGAAATAACCCTTTATAGTCAGACCACTAAGAGTACTGACAAATTCTATGAGATAAATGAAGTCTTGCGCGAAAATGGAATCACTGTCAAAACTAATGATACCATATGCCGTCAAGTATCAAATAGAGACAAAGAGCTACGTAATTTTGCAACTGCATTTGATGTAATCGTTTTTGCAAGTGGTACTAAGTCTTCCAATGGAAAAGTGTTATACAAAGTCTGCAAAGATCAGAACACACGAACATACTTTGTATCTTCTATAGAAGATGTTAAATCCGAATGGTTTGGCATGAATGAAAGCGTTGGCATTTGTGGAGCGACTTCAACGCCAATGTGGTTGATGGAAGACATTAAAAGTCATCTTCAAAAACTATAATCCTTAACTTTGGGCGTGAATAAATTGAAACCACATTTAGGGGTCATCATTGCATTAGTGATCATAGCACTGTGGTTCACAAGCTTGACTTATGGGCTTCAATGGAAAATTAACTATTCATCACCCTTCCTATATCTGCTGATACTAATTCAGACACATCTGTATACAGGATTATTTATTACAGCGCATGATGCCATGCATGGAACAGTGTCGAAGAACAAGGTTGTGAACAAAACACTAGGTCAGGTTACGGCCCTACTCTTCTCCTACAACTTCTATTACAGGCTTTTTCCAAAGCACCATGAGCACCATAAGTTTGTGGCTACTGATGCTGATCCTGACTATCACAATGGGGGCTTCTTTGCTTGGTACTTCAGCTTTCTAAAGCAATATGTCAGCTGGCAACAAATTGTGTTGATGGCGATTTCTTTCAACATTCTTAAACTGTTTTTGCCTGTTGAGAATTTAATTTTAATCTGGATGCTCCCTGGTATTTTAGCGACACTCCAACTGTTCTATTTTGGGACGTACCTTCCGCATAGAGGTGCCCACAGAGCCGAAAACGTTCATAAATCACACAGTCAAAAACCCAATCACCTTTGGGCATTCCTGTCCTGCTACTTTTTTGGATATCACTATGAGCACCATGCCTCACCAGGCACACCATGGTGGCAACTTTACAAGACAAAAGAAAAGTATCAGGAAAAAGGGTATCCTCACGAAGCATAAAAAAAGCCACTCTGATAAATCAGAATGGCTTTCAGTTTCTATGTTATTTTTCTAGTGTCTATCGTCTCTATCGAGGCCACCATCTACTAAATTGATAGTTCGCTTACCATATGCGGCATTAGCTTTGGAGTGAGTTACTTGAATAATTGTCATACCCTCTTCGTTCAGCTTCTGAAACAATTCCATTATTTCTTCTGCCTGGTCTGAGTGTAAATTACCTGTAGGCTCATCCGCTAACAATAATTTTGGCTGACCTATTAAGGCACGTGCCACACCAACCAACTGTTGCTGCCCACCAGACAGTTGCTCAGGGAATAAGTCCTTCTTTGCCACCATCTGAAAACGGTCTAACATTTCGGCTACCAAACTTTTACGCTCTGAAGATTTTACGCCTTTGTACAAAAGTGGCGTTTCGATGTTTTCATATACCGTCAATTCATCGATCAAGTGATAGGCTTGAAACACGAAGCCAATATGATGCTTATGGAGCTCAGAACGCTTGCGCTCTTTCATCTTATGGATCGGCTCATCTAAGAAATAGTATTCTCCTTGCGAAGGCTCATCCAGCATACCGATAACGTTCATCAAGGTAGACTTACCAGCACCACTCGGGCCCATGATAGTCACAAACTCACCTTGTTCGATTTCTAAATCGATTCCCTTCAGAATAAAGGTTCTCTGGTATTTAGAATCTATGTATTTATCAATGTCTTGTAGTTTTATCATTTCTCTTGATTAATGTTTTGACCTCAATGCATTTACCAATTTATATGCCAAGAGCGAATATATTGATTTTAGCCATTAAGCGAAGAATAGGCTATTGGAATATGTACAATTTCGATCACCAATGTTCGATTATGGCACGCTTATTCTGAGCGTAACGCTCTGACTGGATTCGATAAAGCTGCCATACTAGTTTTATAGCTCACTGTCAGTAATGCGATAACCAAAGCACCAAGCCCTGCTACTATGAAAGTTGTGATTGATATCTCCACTGCAAAGGCAAAATTCTGAAGCCACCAATTTGTTAAATAATAAGCAGCAGGTGAAGCGATGAGTATCGCAATAATGATAAGCATTGCAAAGTCCTTCGATAACAAAAAGAGCACCTGGCCCAGCGAAGCCCCAAGTACTTTACGCACTCCAATTTCCTTAATTCTTTGTTCTGTCGAGAAGGAAGCCAAGCCGAATAAACCTAGACAGGCAATGCCAATTGCCAGAAAAGCGAAATATATAATAATCTGACTTAACTCTTCTTCTGAGCTATATAGCGCATTGAGATCGTCTTCGAGAAAAGAATATTCGAATGGCTGAGCTGGCGCAAATTTAGCCCAAAGGTTCTCAACATAATTGACCGTTACAGCCACATCTTCCTGGCCAAGCTTGATGAATAAGTGCTGGTAATTGGGCAAGAAGTTAGCGTAGAAACAAGCTTCGGTTTTACGTTGAAGTGGTTCAAAATTTATATTGTCAATGATGCCGATGATCCGCTTCTGTTCCCATTGATTTTGAAAATTTCTAACCTCAATCATTTGGCCAAGCGGATCTTCCAAGTTGAGTTCTCTTGCTGCTTGTCGATTGATGATTATTGCCGATGTAGAATCTGTCGGGGTTCTAGCATCAAAATCTCTGCCTTCGACAATTTCAATTTCCATAGTACTCATATAATCGAAATCAATATTAATTCCCGCGAGATTAAGACCTCCCTCGTCATCAATGACCGTTTCAGATTTTACGAACATTATTGGCCTCAAACCTCCAGGCTTACTTAATGTAGCAGTGACGCCCTCGATATTAGTATGATTTTGAAGCTCATTTTTAAACGTATTCAATTGACGAGTAACCGCTTGGTTTGTATTCGATACTACTAGAATATTCTCTTTCCGAAAGCCCAATGACTTATCCTGCATAAAATTGAGCTGATTATACACCATGGTGGTGCCGATCATCATTACAATTGAAATCACGAATTGAAATACCACAAGCCCTTTTCTGAAAACACCAGAACTACCCATGCCCGGGATTAGCTTTCCCTTTAATACTACGGCAGGCCTAAAAGCCGATAGAAATAATGCAGGATAAATTCCCGAGCCGAAGCCAATGACAATAATAACTCCTCCTAGCAATCCAATGACTTGCGGATCGAGCAACATGTCGACTGTCAATGTTTTGTTGATATATGCTCCAAAAGGATTTAGCAGTATAATAACAATGCCTATCGACATCAGTGTCGATATTGTGGTAAGGATTAATGACTCACTTAAAAACTGAGCGATCAACTGTTTCTTATATGCGCCTAATACTTTTCTAATGCCTACCTCCTGAGCTCGTTTAGCAGACCTAGCTGTAGCCAGATTCATATAGTTAATTCCGGCAATGAGTAGAACGAAAATCGCGATTGCTGAAAAGATGTAGACTACATCCATGCTTCCATTAGGCACAATTTCATTACGTAAGTTTGACTTAAGGTGAATATCTTCAAAAGCAGTCAAGTCAGGGTTCAACATATTTTGACGCTCCTCTTCAACATTCTTTGCTCTTAAATCAGCCATGGCACCCATTATCTTAGGTGCATGAACTGGGTCTGTCAATCTTATATAGGTATAAAAGCCCTGATTATTCCAGCTATTTAGTCCGTTGCCGTTCCCACGGTTTCTGATCGTCTCTACAGAAAAAAGCACCTGAAACTGAATGTGAGAGTTCTTCGGAACATCTTTTAGAAGCCCTGTCACTTCAAAGTTAACATCTGTACCTCCTTTGACTTTAAACTGACGGCCAATCACATCAAGACTACCAAAGTAGCGCATAGCCGCTGACTCCGTAAACACTGCTGAATTAGGTACGTCCAAGACTGTGGACCTATCACCACGCAAAAGCTCAAAATTGAAGAACTCTAAAAAGGTTGTATCCGCATAAAAGTGATTTTCCTCTTTGAACAGCTCTGTCTGAACTTCGATGATAATTTGTTGCCCTGCTCCGCCTAATCGGGTATAAGCAGTAACCTCAGGCGATTCCCTTAATAAAGTTGGCCCGAATGCGGAGGCCGTAGTAGGATATTTATAATTGCCACTTGATAGTTGAAGTTCATTATTAATCCGAAAGATGTTCTCGCTGTCCTCATGAAACTTGTCGAAACTAAGCTCATATCTTACCACCAAAACGATCATTAGAAATGCAGTAATCCCTAATGTTAAACCTAAAATGTTAACCCCAGCGTAGCCAGGATTTTTGCGGATGGTTCGGAGAACGATTAAAAAGTAATTCTTTAGCATAGCCGTAGACTTTGTCTACCTAAGCTAAGCTTTTTTTAAAAGGTGTAAAAGCCAGATTGTTCCAGCGGGGGAAATAGCAACATCGCGCATACAAAGCCAATNNCCAATCATGAAAGTTGTGCAGCAGAGCCTTAGCAGTTTGTACTTTTTGCCAAGAACGACACCGAGGAAGTAGATGTCCTTAATCATGCTACCATATAGATACTCTCCATCTTTCATCATTTCCTTCATTGCCCAATCATAGCGATCGAGTTTCATCTTATGGAAATTACCGAAGAATAAAAGGTTTGTCTTACGACCGAGGACGTCATCATCTGTGAAAACTCCTGATGATACATTTGGCCTAGTGGCTAAAATGGCTAGAACAATTGCCGTCAAGCATACTACAACAAGCATGATGGCAGAGACTATACGATCAGAAAGTCTTTAAAGGAGATTACCGATAAACTTCCAAAAGACAGGTTCTTGAGAGTTCACAAATCATTTGTAGTTCTTGTCGATGCAGTTACTGCGATTGATACAAATTTTGTGTACTTGGGAGAAAAGAAGATTCCTATTGGTCGTTCCTATTATAACGCATTTACTGCCACGCTAAATACGATTAGCGCTAGTTGATCAATTACGACTGTAGTTATAAAGCACGACAGGTTCATTATTCCCTGATTCGCTTAACGTAAAGTATGTGCTTCCATTGCTATCAAATGTAATAGATTCACCTTGAGGCTCCACTGTGTACAGCAGTCGAGATGCTTTTGTACCTAACAATTCCGAGATGCTCTCTGTGCCAGTCTTAGACCAGTGATAGACATTCAAGTAGTTCTTGATTAAGACTTCATTGCCATTTGGAGAAATGTCTGCGGCAGTGACCATGGTAAATGGTAAAACCCTCAGCCGGTCAGCCGTGTCTAATTCTGTCAAATTCTGAGGGAATGGCAATACATACAGTATAACACTTTCCTCTCGTTTTGATATAATGTAAATATCACTTGAAGCTGGGTCAACCATTATGGCTTCCGCATCCCTGGAGTTACGATCATCATAGATGAAATTAATTGCATCTACACCTGACAAAGTCGTAGAAGCAGGAATATTTGAGACCGTCAGGTCGGGTTCTGCCACGCGATAAATAGTGTAGTTATCTCTAACCGCTCTATTATCACCAATATCAGCAGCATAAAGGTATGACTGGCCTGCAACTGGCCCGGAACCTATCGCCATATCTTCCCAGTCAATATTTTGAGCTCCTGATAAAACAAATCTACCAGATTCGGCTCCAGATTGCGTCATAAGATAGAATAGAGGATCGCCACCACTGTCATTGTGCGACCAAATATATAATGGGTTTGATCGGCTATTTGCCAATCCGGAGGCTTCATCTAAATCCCTTATTTGAATTTCCCCAAGTGATTGACGATCGGTAAAGGTTGAGGCGACCTCTTGGTTGTCTTGCTGAGGATTGGTATCCTCAACGGGACTTTTACAGCCGTTGGCACATAGCATTAAACAGAAAAAAGCAGCTAATATCTTTTTCATGATGTTACTAATTTTTTTGACAGAAACTTGGTACATCATTCTTTCTATTAACTGCTCTTAGCAAAGATTATTATGAAAGGCTTACTCCAAGCTAGCCCTTACCTTGGCAACTTTAGCCTTTGTTAAAGTAGACTCCGCCTTATTTCCCCAAGAATTCATTACAAAATTAAGTACGTCAGCAATGTCCTGATCATCTAACCCACTTGCTGGCATCACTTGATTATACTTAGCACCATTGACAGTAATCTCTCCCGATAACCCATTTATTAGATTCTCGATCGCCCGATCCACATCTTCCATTAGGTAGTCAGACTTGGCTAGAGGAGGGAACACTGATGGAATACCCTGACCGCTACTCATGTGGCAAGCCATACAAACTGCATTATATGTGCCCATACCTGCTTCCATACTCTTCTTTAGTCCAGGGTCTTGATCCTTAAAACTGAAAGACGCGAGCATAATACCCAATAGCATTACAACTTTTACTGATTTCTTCATGACTAATTTTTGCTTAAGCTTACCCTATTAATTGCTGTGCTAAAATACTGATTTATCTATACGACTTTGCAATCCTTCCGAGTTCGCGAGGCTTATAAATCAATCTCGACCTGATTTCTTGTCAGGTCCTCAAATTCCTCTCTCTTTCTAATTAAGTGAGCTTTTCCTTCATAAATCAATACTTCGGCTGGTTTCAGGCGAGAATTATAATTAGAAGCCATACTAAAAGCATATGCTCCAGCATTTTTAAAGGCAAGGATATCACCCTCTTTAGCTTCATTAAGCTTGCGATCCAAGCCGAATGTATCCGTTTCACAGATGTATCCAACAACGGTGTAAACTCGCTTGGTGCCAGAAGTATTTGATAGGTTAACAATCTCATGATAAGAATCGTACATCATAGGCCTAATTAGGTGATTCATACCCGAATCAACGCCTATAAATACTGTAGCTGGGGTAGTCTTTACGACATTAGTCTTTACTAAGAAAACACCCGATTCACTTACCAAGAATTTACCCGGCTCAAACCACATTTCTAATTCCCTTCCGTATTGCTGACAGAAGTTTTGAAAAGAGGCGCTGAGCTTTTGACCCAAATCCTCAATATCTGTGGTGATGTCTCCTTCCTTATAGGCAACCTTAAAGCCACTGCCAAAATCTATAAACTGCAAGTTTTCAAAATTCTTTGCCGTGTCGAAGAGTATGTCAGCAGCTCTCAAGAACACATCTGAATCAAGGATATCAGAACCTGTATGCATATGTAGCCCAACTACATTCAGGTCATAGGTCTTCACTATTCTAAGAATATGTGATAATTGATAAATAGAAATTCCAAACTTAGAATCTGCATGCCCTGTCGAGATTTTTTTATTCCCTCCCGCCATGATGTGCGGATTGAGCCTAATACAAACTGGAACTGAACTTTGAAATTCATGACCAAATTGTTCGAGAAGTGAAATATTATCCAAATTGATCATTACACCTAACTCAACTGCTTCTTTGATCTCATTAAAAGAAACACAATTAGGTGTATACAAGATTTGGTTAGGTTCAAAGCCAGCTTTTAAACCTAGGTTAACTTCTTGAATTGAAACACAGTCTAATTCTGAACCATAGCTCTTTAAAAGCTTAAGGATAGACAGGTTAGTAAGGGATTTTGTAGCGTATTTGATTTTAAGTTTTACACCATCAAAGGCATTATTCAGTCTATCAAATTGTTCCCGAATCTTATCGGCATCATAAACATACAGAGGAGTACCATAGTCACTGGCTAAGTCGATCAAGTCAACTCCTTGTATTTTATATCTGTCATTCTCTAAAAGCATGGTCAATAAATTAAAGGCCAAATATAACTGCTATAAACAAAAAAGAGGAAGTCCTTCTAAAACTTCCTCTGTTCAACCTAAATGAAAGTATGAATGTTATTCTATAATCACTCTTTTGGTCAAGGCCTTGTTATTTTGAACCACTTTCATAAGATATATTCCCTTTTGTTGATCGCTCAGGTCGATATGAAAATCATACCTTCCTTCCTTCGGTATGCCTGTTCTATTATAAACTTCATTACCCTCTGAGTCAATTATGGATACTTGCACAGCAGCGGCACTTCCTGTTTCCAATTCCACATCGAACCTGCCATCGCTTGGGTTGGGATAAAAGTTTATATCCCGTAACTCTAGGCCTTCCATATCGTCCGTACCGGCTGCTTCTTTATCTTCTGCATTAGCTGAACTGATAACCACTTTGATACGTGAAATCACCTTGACATCGTCATCCCAATCACCGAAATCAAAGTCGAACTTCATATGACCAAACTTATTTTTAAGTACTTCTCGGAGTGAATCCAAATCTTCCATTTGTTCCCCGTTAAAAAAGAATCGACCCTTGTCATTCTTGAAGTTGAAACGCTGCATCAGCGAGTCCATATCTAAGGCATTATCATCATCAAATCCAAAAGAGAATGTACCTGGCCCGAAACCTTTCATCATGCCCTTAATGCTACTTCTCAATGAGTCAATATCCATGTCAAAATCACCTTGATCCCAAAAGCCTTGACCAGGACCATTATGGAAAAAGAATTTAGGCTGACCCCCAAACCCTTTTCCAACACCAAATGAGTCCACGTTGATGCCGTACTTTTCTAAATCAGGGTCGTTTTGCATTTCTTCATGTGAGTCGTATGTCTTTTCGAAAGTGGTCTCATCATCGCCTTTCTTGATAATCACTTTCAATTTTACCTTACCGTCCTCAGTGTCAGAGATAGTAACCGACTGGCTTTCTCGAATATTTTCACTTTGCGCCATCGCACTTTGACACACCCCAATTGAAAGCAACAGTGCAAACCCAATCGGGACAGTTATTTTACTTAGTTGTTTTGACCAATTCATATTTTATATCCTTTAAAGTATTAACACAAAATTATTTAGAACTTCTGCAAAAGGATGTTAACAGGTAGTTAAACGATGTTAATAATTGTTAACCATGCATCTCTAGGGGGATATTTAAAGTACTTTTGGATATGACGCGCATGCGAATTCGTTGGTTAATCGGTTTACTAAGTTGCGCCCTTCTAGGGTTAGTAGCCTTTCAGTACTACTGGATCACTGAAGTGAACAAGGTGAATAACGAGCGATTCAATCAGAGTGTTAACGAGGCACTGAATGAAGTCATACAGCGATTAGCCATCGAAAATGACATTAGTTTTCTTCAAAGAGGTATGAATTCAGGTGGCCGACCAGGACCGCGAAGAAATATGCCAACTGACTCAGTTGGCGCTTTGATGAGCAATCAGGAGAATCTCCCTCAAGGAGAGATCCCACCCTCCGAAGAGTTCATGTCTGGCGCCTTTCAAATAGTTGACGAAACTACTGGCCAAGTACTTTTTCAATTTGGTTTTGAATCTATTATGCAGCAAAACCCTAGCTTTAACAACAGGCAGTTCGCTAACCCTCAAGCACGACAGGTTGAAGTAGAGCGTCAAATGAATAGGCGAGTTGAAATGATGAAAGAGAGTTGGTTTAACCATCTTTTAGGAAGCAACAACCTCTTTGCACGGGTTAATCCTGATATACTGGACACGCTACTATCAGAAGAGCTCACCAATCGAGGTTTAAACATTCCCTATAACTACGGCATCTTACATCAGCCTACAAATGAGTTCAAACTTTTAAACGCTCAGAACAAAAGTGATTCCGAGGAAATAAAAAAATCTGGCCTGCTTGTCAACCTCTTCCCAACTGACCTGAACCAGAAGGAATTTTATTTAGCAATTGATTTTCCAGGTAAAAAGAAATACCTCATGAGTCAGGCGATAATTCCCCTTTCTGCCTCTGGTATTCTATTAATTATTGTCATTGCCTGTTTTGCTTATGCAATCATGGTAATACTAAGGCAAAAGAAGTTGTCAGAGATAAAAAGCGACTTTGTCAATAACATGACGCATGAGTTTAAGACCCCAATAGCCACGGTATCACTAGCTACTGAAGCGCTCCAGGATGATGACATTAAAGGTAATAAGGCATTTGTAGAAAGATATGTACAGATAATTCGAGATGAAAACAAAAGGCTCGGTTTACAGGTAGAAAAAGTGCTCCAGATCGCGAGCCTAGACAAGAAAGACTTCAAACTGAAGTTTGAACAAGCAGACTTACATGACATCATAGAAAAAGCGCTGGTCAATATTAATATCCTAGTAGAAAAAAGAGGCGGCCAAATCACCAGTCAACTATCGGCTTCTAATGCGCTACTTGATGCTGACAAAGTTCACTTGACGAACATTATCTATAACCTATTAGATAACGCCAACAAGTATTCTTCAGAAGCGCCTGAAATACATATCCGGACGGATAATATTTCCACAGGGATCATACTCAAGATTTCAGACAAAGGAATTGGTATGTCAAAAGAATCTATTGAAAAAATATTTGATAAATTCTATAGAGTTTCAACTGGCAACGTCCATGATGTGAAAGGCTTTGGCTTAGGATTATCGTACGTTAAAAATATCATTGACATGCATCATGGCACCATCAATGTGAAAAGTGAAGTTGGACAAGGAAGCACATTTAAAATCTATTTACCTTTTAACAATGGCTAGTTTCAAACTATTACTCGTAGAAGATGACCCAAATTTGGGTGAAATATTGAATGAATACTTGAGGTTAAAAGGGTATGAAACTCGACTTTGCCGTGATGGTGAAGAAGGATTGAATGCTTTCAAAAGCGAACCTTTCGATTTATGTCTTTTTGATATCATGCTTCCCAAGAAAGATGGATTCTCAATGGCCAAAGAGATCAGAAGAAACGACTCGGTAACACCAATTATGTTTCTGACAGCCAAGTCGATGAAAGAAGATACAATTGAAGGCTTTAAGATTGGTGGTGATGATTATATCACCAAGCCTTTCAGCATGGAAGAACTTCTACTGAGAATACAAGCCATCCTTCGTAGGACGGGTGAAAAGAACCCACAGTTCTCAGATCAGAAAAATTTTGACTTTGGTACATTTCACTATGACTACGATAAGCAGTTGTTGATTGAAAATGGCAACCAAACCAAATTGACTTCAAAGGAGTCTGAATTATTAAGGTTACTTTGTCTTCACATAAATCAGCCCCTGGATCGTTCTACTGCCTTAAAAATGATCTGGAGAGACGACAGCTACTTTAACGCTAGAAGTATGGATGTCTACATTGCTAAGCTTCGTAAGCACCTCAAGGTAGACCCTACCGTACAGATCATGACACTACATGGCTCTGGTTTTAAGCTCATCACAGACGCACAAACGGATTAAGGGCAAGTAGCGTTTCTTGGGAAGCTCGTGAAGATTTAGTATTTTCATAAGCTTAGGCCGTTAACAATAATTTAAACCTGACTTTCGAATCAGAGATTTAAATTTTATTAGTTTTGGTTCCTTCAATTTTCTTGCGACACTTATGATTCAGATTATACCCTCTATATCCATTATTGACGGAAAGCTCACAAGGCTTAAACAAGGAGACTATACTAGTGAGAAAGTATACAAACACAGCCCTGTTGATATAGCAAAGCAGTTTGAGGAGTATGGAATCAAGAAGATTCATATTATTGATTTGGATGGTGCTCGAAAAGGGAGCCCCGTGAATTATCACATCCTTGAAGCAATCTCTGGATACACTAATTTGAAAATTGACTTCAGTGGTGGCATATCAACAGACGGAGACATTAGCAAGGCTTATGAATATGGTGCTACGTCTATTACAGCTGCATCAATCGCTGTGGATAGAAAGGAACTGTTCTCTTCATGGATGCTTTCCTATGGCCGTGAAAAAATTACCCTTGGCGCGGATGCAAAAAAAGGTAAGATAGCGATCAGAGGTTGGCAAAAGAATACAAGAACCGAACTTGACGATCATATCGACTATTTCTACATGCGCGGTATTAAATATGTGAAATGCTCAGATGTAGAAAAAGATGGAATTCAAGAAGGTCCTAACTTCGAAATGTATGAGAGACTTGTAAAGAAATTTCCAAATATATTTTTTCTTGCAAGTGGTGGTGTTAGGTCTGTAGACGATATCAAACGGCTAGAAGATATTGGCGTCAAAGGAGTGATTTTTGGTCGAGCTTATTATGAGGGTAACCTCACTCTTAAAGACATTGAAAGCCTAGTCAAATAATACGTTAAAACGTGTAGCTCAATTTCAAGCTGACATTTCTTCCTAAATCATCTGCATAGTATCTAAACCTATTGAGATAATCTCTATAACTGTTGTTGAACAGGTTATCGATAGAGATGAAAACGTTTAGGTTATTTTCATTCTCAAATTCTATATCAAATCCTCCACTCAACTTGAAATTAACATACCCCTCTGGGGGGGCTACAAAGTCAAAAATGGAAGGATCACTAGCAAAGAGGTCTTGATCATTGTCATTCGCCTCAAGCACATCTTGAATCGAAACTACTCGAGGTGCGTTGCGTTGGCGACTTACTGCGCGAATGCCTGCAGAGACAAAAGGCTTTTGAAGTCGGTTCTCATTAAAATTATATACCACCGCTCCTTCCAACTGACTTGCTGGAATATTGATGAGTGGGCTATCCAATATTCTATCCTTTGCTCTAATCAATGACAATTTCGAATTGACCTCTAGTTGCTCTGAAAATCTATATTCAAAGTCGGTGTCAATACCGTAAAGCAAGGCGTCAGTTTGTTGATATCTGAAAACGGGGAATGCACCACGAATCGTCAACTCTACACTTTCGGGTCTTAGGTAAATATAGTCTGTAATGAGATTATAGTATGCCGAAACACTAAGACTAAATCGGTCAGTATATTTCTCTAGGCTATTAATCCATTTAATTGATTTCTCAGAAACTACCTGATCATTTCCCTCTTCAATTGCTGCAGCGCCATGATGAAGACCTTCGCTGTATAATTCATTGACATGAGGTGCCCGCCATGCTGTCCCAACATTCGTTCGAAAAGTCAAGTCCTCTGATAAAAAGAAAACCGCTCCAACAGAACCTGTCAGGTTATTAAAATCGAATTCAGGCTTCTGAAGGTCATTATTCTCATCGAATCTTTTGACGAGATAGTGGCGAAAGTCATACCTAGCTCCAAATTCTAGTTCGTATTTTGGTTTGATAAACCTTCCAATCAGATGAGCACCTGCTGTCCAGTTCTCAAAATTTGGAATCAGAGGTCTAATTCCCGTTTCTGAGTTATTAAGATTGGTTTGATATAAAAAACTAGCCCCTACATCCCACTTCCAATTCCCCATTGCACTCATGTCCAAATCTACATCAAGGGTATGCGTAACCAAGTCCAAGGATAAAGCAGGGATCTCAGAGCGCCCAGCCCGCCTTACATCAAACTCTTTTCTTTGATTATTCTGAAGGCCGTATTGCAATGAGAAATCGCCAACATCCTTTAACTCAATATGCCCGTTTGCTTTTAGTAATTGGTGACTGACATCTTGAAAAGGATTGTTAATATCGTAACTGAAGTCTTCGATAAACAAAGGCCTATCACTGTCTATAGCGATCGCTAAGTCTGTAAGATTGCCAATATGAGCGCTTCTGAGAACACCTAATTCCGCATTGAAACTACTATAGAATACTTCGACCCCAGCATTGTCTTTATGGTAGCCTAGCCCCATGGAGAAATTCTGTTCTTCGGTGCCTGTATTCGTTAATCGATAGTCAGCTGTCTGCGCATCCCCTCCCTTTTTCAGTGTTCCTTGGATTCTCCATCCAAAACCCTCAAGCCCTTTCACTCCTCCTTCGAAAATTGCAGAAGAAGCATAGAGTTGACTATTAGAGGCTCCAAGCACATTCACCTTACCCGAGAAAGAAGCTGTATTGGGTAGTTCGGCAGGATTTACCAGTATAACACCTCCAATTGCATCAGAGCCATATTTAACGGCTGCTGCCCCTTTTATAAGTTTAAGATTATTCGCTATAAAAGGGTCGATCTCTGGCGCGTGCTCTTGCCCCCAGCTTTGTCCTTCTTGTCGAATGCCGTTGTTGAGAATAAGTATGCGGTTACTATGCAAACCATGTATTACAGGTTTTGCAATTGTAGGTCCAGTTTGGAGCATATTAACTCCGGTGATTTCTGTTAATGCCTCGCCCAGAGAAGCACCTGCAGATCTATTCAGTGCTTCTGCATTAACCTCGCTCCGTTGAACAGTCACAATTTCAGCGACCTTTTCCTCTTCAACAGTAACCTCTCCAAGGTTCCTTACATCGACTAAAAGCTTGATTTCTATATTGTTCTCACCCCTCACCAAGGCATACTTCTTTTGTAGCGTCTGAAAGCCAATGAACTTAACGAGTATAGTCACTTCCGCCTCGCACAAACTGGACAACTCGAATAAGCCATCTGCTTTGCTTACAATCGCTTTCTTATCACTGCCACTGGTAACCTCGATGGTTGCAAACGGTATAGGCTCTCCATTCTCAGCTGAGATGATTCTTCCCTTAATATCAAATATGCAGTCTGTTTGAGCCAGCGTTATACCGGTAGACAGAAATATCGCCAGAATACAAAAAAAATAGCCCCTGATCATGGGGCAAAAGTATAGTTTTTTGCAACAGTATTGCAAGTATTAATTACAAACGGAAAACAAGGTTAATTAACTACCAGAGATATCTACATGCTTGAATTTGTAGAAGAGGTAGTATAGTAGATTAAAAGAAACGTCTGACTTACCTTCTTTCACTTTCGACTTTTCAGTGTTAGCAGGAACGATTACAGGCTTAATGTTTATGCCTTCAAGATTACGTATCGGGGTAGAAACTTCATTCGAAGGAGATTGTAAAGACTCATTCGCAGGACGTGTTCTGTATCCTTCTAGCAATGCTTCAATACTGGAAGAATCAGCATTCATGATTACTTCTCCTTCTCGCTCCTCAGCTCCGCCCTCTTGAGCATAAACTTCTTGGCTTGTAAAACACAACCCAACGCAACAAGTAACTACCAATACTGTGAACTTTTTCAGCATAGTCTCTTTTTAAAGGGTTATAAAAATAACAATTTTTTGTAAATAGCTTACATTCATGCTAATAAATTTGTTCTGTCTTTAATAATTATTTCCTATTAAAATAAGCCTATGGACGCCATCACTTGGCAAGATTTTAAAAAAGTTTCGTTAAAAGTCGGAACGATTATCAAGGTCGAAGAGTATCTGGAAGCTAAGCGACCTACTTATATCCTATACGTAAATTTAGGTGAAGAGTTGGGTATCAAGAAATCGAGCGCACAAGTAACAGAACACTATAAAATCGGTGATCTAATAGGTAAACAAGTGGTTTGTGTCACTAACTTTCCATCAAAACAAATCGGAAGGGTTATGTCAGAAGTGCTAATTACTGGCTTCCCTGATGATAATGGAGACGTAGTACTTTGTACTGTTGATGCTCCCGTTGCAAATGGAGTATCTCTCTTTTAAAGCGTTTAATTTACAGGTTGGTAAAATCTGAAAGTGGGCTAGCGGGAAAATATTGAAGGCTAGCCAAAGTCAAGAAATTATAGCCCTTTCATGAGATAACAGAGCAGTAATAGGTTAAAATGAGTCGTAAATTCAAAGTGGTATTTCTATGATCAGCCCTGTAAAAATGAGACTGGAATTGAAAAAAGGTATAAACAACACCTACCTGATTGATGACACTTACAATCATGATCTGGCAGGGTTAACAAGGGCCTTGGATTTCATGAACCAACAAAATCAATTGACCAAAAAGACTGTCATCTTATCCGATTTCATTCGAAGTAAAAATTCCAGTCAATTCTATTCAGCACTGAATGACCTCCTGATAAAAAAAGGAGTTGACAAACTTGTTGCAATCGGTCCTGAGCTTTTTACGAACAAAGCGCAATTCAGTGTTTCAACAGAATTTTTCGATGACGTAGAGGCCTTGTTAGGCTCCAAAACTCTGAGGCAATTCAAGAATGAGCTAATCCTGATCAAAGGAGCCCCTGACTTTACGCTTGAAAAGGTCTCTAAATCGCTTGTAGAAAAAGGCCATAAAACTATACTAGAGATTAATCTAGATGCGATTATACACAATCTAAATTTTTACAAGTCATTGCTCAAGCCAGAGACTCAAGTAATGGTAGTAGTAAAGGCATTGGCCTATGGTGCGGGTAGCACAGAAATAAGCAAACTCCTTGAATACCATAAGGTAGACTATCTATCTGTGGCCTATGTTGATGAAGGAATACTATTACGACAGGATGGTATCAAGGCACCTATCATGGTAATGAACGCCTCTCAGGATGAACCGTTCAACTTGATGAGGTACGATCTAGAACCGGAAATTTACAGCTTGGAACAACTAAAAAGCTTTCTCAGCGCCTATCAATTGGCGAACAAAGTATTGCCAGCGCACTTGATTCTAAATACTGGAATGAATAGACTAGGCTTTAATGAAAGTGATCTCGACTCATTAATAGACACCATAGCAAACAATCCCCAAATCCATATCAAAAGTATTTTCACTCATCTAGCGGCCTCGGATGATCAAACACAAGAAGGCTTTACAAGAGAGCAAGTGGCGTTATTTCGAAACGGTGCAGATAAGATAGACGTAGCGCTATCGTACAAGCCGATCAGGCATATTTTAAACTCTGGAGGTATCGTTCGGCATAATGAATTTCAAGAAGATATGGTGAGACTTGGCATCGGCCTTCATGGCATAGAGGTGAGTGCTCTAAGTGCTGATAAACTAAAAAATCCTGCTACACTGAAAACGATCGTCTCACAGATAAGAACCGTCAAAGCTGGTGAAACCATCGGTTACGCTAGAAAGGGAAAAGCTGAAAAAGAAATGACCGTTGCAACCATAGCCGTTGGCTATGCAGACGGTTATCTAAGATATTTCAGTAATGGAAATGCCTATGTCATGATTAATGGGCAAAAAGCCAAAACGATTGGAAGCATTTGTATGGATATGACGATGGTTGACATTACTGGCTTAGAAGTTCATGCGGGTGATGAAGTGGTCGTCTTTGGTACAAACCCAACGGTAAGCCAACTGGCAGAATGGGGCAACACTATCCCTTATGAGATTTTAACAAACATAAATAATCGGGTAAAACGAGTTTTCTACTCTGAGTGATCAGCCTCCACAACCGATATTTCTTTTTAAAGAAACGTCTTTTGGAAATCCCCCGAAATCAAAATCATCCTGTTCGGTAGTATCCACACCTTTTGATTGCTTTTCTTTTCCCGCCTTATCAGGCGCGGGGTTTTTAATAGACTTCTTTTTCTTTTCGGTCATGCGTTTATAACCTTAAATTAGTTGAATTGATTCAAAATAGAACCATTTGATCTGGATAAGAAAGCAATTTCAGCCTGTAGATAACTCCCCATTGATCCTTTTCAGAATGATCTTTGGCTTGCTGATTTTCGCAGAAAGCTTTGGCGCAATAATCACTGGATGGGTGCGACAAGTCCTAATTGAACCTGACTTCAATTTTACACTTATAGGCTTTGAATGGCTACAAGCACCTGACGGTTATGCCATGTACATTCATTTCGGCTTAATGGCCATTTGTGGGCTAATGGTCATGTTAGGGTTCTACTACCGAGCAGGTGTCGCTGGCTTCACAATTCTTTGGACCATGGTGTATTGGATGCAAAAGTCGTCCTACAATAACCATTATTACTTCCTTATTCTGCTGTGTATCTTCATGCTCATCATACCAGCACATGCCTACGCATCGCTAGACGCTAAAAGAAATAGTAGCATAGTTTCTAACACTTGTCCGCGCTGGTGTATCACTATTTTCATACTTCAAATGTGGATCGTTTTCACATTTGCTGCTACCCATAAATTCTATCCCGGATGGCTAGAGGGTGAATTCATTTCAATGAATTTTCTTGGGAAAAGTAACTATTGGCTCATTGGTGACTTACTTCAAAAGCCATGGCTTCAAGAAGCAGTTATCTATGGGGGGATCGTTTTTGACGGACTGATCATTTACTTTCTTTTGTATAAGAAAACTCGGGTTCCTGCCTTTATCATTTCAATCGTATTTCACCTTTTTAATTCGATCGTCTTTCAAATTGGAATCTTCCCTTACCTAATGATAGGGCTGACCGTTTTCTTCTTCGAGCCAGAATTAATCCGAAAGATCTTCTTCAAAAAGAAACCAATTGTAACTTATAACACACTTTTAATTCCACAAATTAGTGTCAAACGTGCCTCAATTGCCTTTATATTTCTTTGTTACTTCATACTGCAGCTTTATCTACCCTTAAGACATTATCTCTATAAAGGAGACGTTTTCTACACAGAAGAAGGCCACAGATTGGCTTGGCGAATGATGCTTAGATACAAAACCGGAAACCTTACTTATCAAATTACTTCAACAGATTCTGATTCCACTTGGACTGTCAAGCCAAATGAATTTCTTACCAGTAGACAGTCAAGGGCGATTGTAGGAAAACCTGATATGATCTGGCAGTTTGCCCAATACCTCGACAATCATTATCAAGAAATAGGAGTAGGAGATGTAGAAGTCCGTGCACTAGCCTACATAAGACTGAACAAACAACCTGTAGTTAGGTTAATCGATGGTCAAGTTGACCTTTCAGAAGTAAGATGGGAGTCATTAAAACACTCCGATTGGATTCTTAGCCCTGACAAATAATAGGTATCACTTTGTAAAGCCAAAGCTGGCTGCTAAATTGCGCTCTTTATAATTAATCTAAATAAAGATTGAGAAATCTAACTCATCTCAAAATCCACGAAAAAGGGATTATCAAAGGTTTTACTGACGAAACACTCTCAGTGAAACTAATGGAAATGGGCTGTCTACCTGGAACAGAAGTTTCGCTCGAACTCATCGCGCCACTTGGCGATCCGATTGCCATAGAAGTCGCTGGCTACCAACTATCATTGCGAAAAACAGAAGCTTCGAGTATCCTTCTCGAAGAAGCCTAACATGTCAGCTAAGAAAAACCTCAAAATAGCGCTTGTTGGAAACCCCAATTCAGGGAAAACCACTTTATTCAACTTGCTTACAGGTCTTAATCAAAGAACCGGCAACTTTCCAGGCGTAACAGTTGATAAGAAATCAGGTACTATGAAATTGCCTAATGGCAAACAAGCAGAACTGATTGACCTGCCAGGTACTTACAGTATTTACCCAAAGACGCTTGACGAACAAATCGTTCAAGAGGTGCTTCTTGATAAAGATCACGATCAGCATCCAGATACAATAATCGTTGTAGCAGATGCTTCTAACCTGAAGCGAAACCTCTTGCTCTTCACTCAAATTCGAGACCTAAATATCCCGATGGTATTGGTTCTCAACATGATGGATGTTGCAGACAGGCGACAGCTTAATATAGACTTGAGAGGGCTTTCAATTGATCTTGGAGTAAAAATCATCCCAACCAACTCACATTCAGGTGCAGGCGTTGAGGCCTTGAAAAATATCTTAAGCCAACCTTTAATTCACTCTAAAAAGCCCTTCTATCAGGTAAAGAGCCTTGCGGAAAAGACGATTGAGGATATTAAGACTGAATTCAATCTTGACGAGGATTATCGTGCTTATCAATATGCGCAACAGAATGTTCGATTAAAATTTCTCGAAGAGACAGAGAGACAAAAAATAGAAGAGATTAAAAAGGAAAATGGGTTCTATGATGTACCTACTCAGTCTCAAGAAACGCTTGGTCGCTACGCACTTATTTCGGACATCGTTGATAGGAACATCAAAAACTCCAGCGAATCGGGAAAGCCCACGCTATCACAAAGAATTGACAGAGTCACCACGCATAAAGTTTTTGGCTATCTAATTTTCATCTCCCTTTTAATGCTCATTTTTCAAGCAATTTTTGCTTGGGCTGAAGGACCTATGGACATTATTGAAGGCGCTTTGGCAAGCTTTAGTAATTGGGTAAAGGGAGCGTTACCAGAGGGCGTAATTAACGATCTAATTACCGATGGTATCATTGCTGGGCTAGCAGGTGTATTAGTCTTCATTCCTCAAATTGCCATATTATTTGGTTTCATTTCTCTACTGGAGGAATCTGGCTATATGTCAAGGGCAGTATTTTTGATGGATCGTGTAATGAGAAATTTTGGACTGAATGGTAAAAGTGTCGTGCCTTTAGTTTCAGGAATGGCTTGTGCTATTCCAGCCATTATGGCCACCCGCAATATTGATAGCTGGAAAGATCGTTTGATTACGATTTTCGTTACTCCATTTATGAGCTGTTCGGCTCGACTCCCAGTCTATACCTTATTGATTGCCCTAGTAGTACCTGACCATTATGTACTCGGTATTTTCAATCTAAAAGGCCTTGTTTTGGCTGCACTTTATTTGTTAGGATTCTTTGCTGCCATACTATCCGCATGGGCAATGAAGTTTATTCTCAAAACAAAAACGAGAGGTTACTTCATTATGGAACTCCCTGGGTACAAAATACCTCAGTGGAAAAATGTGGGCCTCACTATTTTCGAAAAATCTAAAACTTTCGTAGTAGAAGCAGGTAAAGTCATCATTGCAATCTCAATTTTACTTTGGGTACTAGCCTCATATGGATTTAGTGATAAATTCAATAATGCAGGC
Organism: Roseivirga sp. UBA7431; assembly: GCA_002477595.1. Taxonomy (GTDB): domain Bacteria; phylum Bacteroidota; class Bacteroidia; order Cytophagales; family Cyclobacteriaceae; genus Roseivirga. The sequence continues at coordinate 15,287 of DLQN01000010.1, read as the reverse complement.
ACCTATGTCAAAGAACAATTACCGCCAAACACAACAGATGCTGAGTATGACATAGCCATCAATGCGTATAAGCTTGAGCACTCTATCATTGGCTCATTTGGAAAATTTATAGAACCAGCAATCGAACCGTTGGGCTATGACTGGAAAATCGGTATTGCCTTGATCACCTCTTTTGCAGCACGCGAGGTATTTGTAGGTACAATGTCTACGATATACAGCATTGGCGCGGATGAGGAGGATGAACTGACGATCAGAGAAAAACTAAGTAAAGAGATCAACCCAAAAACAGGTTTGCCGATGTATACTATGGCGGTTGGGTTTTCTCTTATGGTATTCTATGCTTTTGCAATGCAATGTATGAGTACAGTTGCGGTTGTTTATCGTGAAACTAAAGGGTGGAAATGGCCAATAATTCAGGTCGTTTACATGACGGCTGTCGCCTACTTATCTGCGCTAGTAACCTATCAAATATTTACTTAGTCTGGCTTGTAATTGAGGGGCAACCAATCTGAGAAAGCTCCCCATCTCCACCAGCCTCCAAAGAGCATATCACGTGGGTTTTTGAATTGACCAGGAAAACCGACAGGGGTATCATCTTCAAGAAAGAAGATGATTGATTTTTGGAAAAGATCTACATCCGTAACATCGACACCAAATACCTGATAGCTCGAAAGGTTTTGAGTTTCAGTCAATGCGATGGACGTTTTTACTTTCTTGTCGGTATACTTATAGTTACCGCTTTTGGAAGTACTCCTATAAAGCTTCTTGTAAGCGCTTTCTTCATATTCTCCTTTGTAGGTTACCTCAACATCAGAGTTGGCATGCAGGGTATATAAGTATTCTTGATCCGTTTTATTCAAGGTCAAAATCTCGTTGGCAGGTGGTGGGTTTAGTGGTGTTGTATATTCTGAAGTGACCGAATCATATTGCACAAGGTTTAATTCAAAGCCTTCTTTGTCAAGAGAGTTGGTAATCATAGCGTTCAAAAAATGCTGTACCGATCCATTGTAAGCCTTGTCTCGTGCAATTTCCCATTTAGTATAGCGTTTCCTAGATTTTACCTCTAGCTCTTGAAACTTCGCACTACCAATATTGAGCTTCAACCCGTTTTCAAAACGAAACTCTTCGAGTAAATAACCGATTCGGTAACCCAAAGCTCTATTCTGGACATAGAGAATCGCATCAGCGGTGACCCTATAGTTATCATCATCGAGTATCTCAAAATTCAATACCTCAGGATTTTCTATCACACAGTTTTTGGCATTTTCGGACCGACCTAAAAACTCTGTTGTAAACCTTTTTAAAAGCTTTCTCTCATCTCTTTTAAAACGTTTCCTTGCTTTGCCCACCACTTGAATACTCTCAAGCACGACAGGATCAATTTTCATCTCTATAATGTATTTAGAGTTCTCTACATCCTGCCTATAATTAAATGGAATGACCTTGGTTTTATATCCTACATACGACACTACAAGATTGAAGCCAATATCTGGAATATTTTCAATTTGAAAGTCTCCGTTGATGTCAGTAGCAGCTCCAAACGTACTCCGTTCTATAAAAACATTGACATATTGGAGAGGCTCCTTGGTGACATCATCCAACACCTGACCGACAATCTTTCGTTCGCTATAAACTCGCTTCAGAATAATTACCGTTCCACTGACTTCCCTAAAATAGAGGTTAGCCTCTCCGAGGATTTCAGTAAGAATAGTTCTTATGGAAGTGTTGAAATAGGCATTGGTAATCTTAATATCTCTAGGAACTATATTGCTATTGTAGGAGAACTTAACATCGGATAACTTATCTATTTGCCTTAGGGTGGCGGGTATAGAAAGTCCGCTAAATTGTACAGTAATAGCTTCTTCAAGCACGGATTCGTTAGAATTTTGTGCTGAAAGTTGATAAGATGCAATGAAAAGAAAAGAAACTAGAAAGCTTCTGAGCATGGACCAAGTTAATTAGCGCATGCCTTCCCTTCTAACTTTATCTTATTTTCTTTAGTGCGAATGACTTTTAATTGACTGTCTGCGAAAGTTACTTTCAAGTATTCAAACACATCGTCCAAAGACTCATTTTCGTAAGTAGCCGTTAAGGGGCAGTTCAATAGGGCCTTGCTGTAGTCTATTTCAACCCAGTAAGTCTCTTCTAGATTCTTTATTACTTTCTCAAAGGAAGTGTTCTCAAAAACGAGCTTTCTCGTCCACCAAGCAGCATAATTCTGATCAGCAACAACGCCTTTCTCTAAGTCAGTCCCATCTGATGATAGCATCGCCATTTCACCAGCCTCAACTATTTCAGCCTTGTTGTCTTCAGTTGATGAGAATTTGACAATCCCTTCAGAAACATTTAGTTCAACATATTTACCCGCATAAGCCTTTACATCGAAACTAGTTCCAAGCACTTCCACTTGGCCTTTATTCGCTTCGATTATGAATGGAAGATTTTCATTTCTTTCCACATCAAAATTAGCTTCTCCATTCAGAACAATATTTCTGTGTGTATCTCCAAATCCTTTTGCATATGACAATTTAGAATTGACATTTAGCTTAACCACTGATCCGTCTGGCAAAGCAACTTCTTTCATTTCAGCACCAGTTGTCACTTCACTCAATGAAGAAACACCGATTAAGTTATTAACCCTCACTTTGGCAGTCTCTGATAAGAAGTAGCCAGCGGTCATTACAATTAATAGGGTTGCAGCAATTTTTAGGAGTGTATACCTAGGCTTCGGTTCGAGTCGAACAACTCGTGACTGTGGTTTGATTTGAGCTGAAACCACATTCCAAGCCTGTGATTTGTCAAATGACAATTCAGACGGCTGAGCACTCTCAGTCCATAAATTGAGATAATCTTCGAATTCAATTTTTAACCCCTCGTCATTGACGAGTTGACCTTCGAACTTAATTCTCTCTTCCTCACTTAACTCATTGGCCAAGTATTTAGCCATTAGCTCTTCCATCGCCTATTTTTTTCTCTTCACAACTTTAACAACTAACCCCATGGACACCCTTACATGAATGTGATAATCGGTAGAAAAAAGACTAAATAGTCCTTTAAACTAGCCCGCATCAACTTGAGGGCCTTCCCCATGTGTACCTCTACTGTTTTCTTGGAAATTCCGAGTTCGTCCGCAATCTCGTGATACTTCATACCTTCTTCTCTGCTCAGCCTAAAAACACGCTGACATTGTGGGGGTAATTCACTCAAAGCATTATCAATTCGCTTTTGAAGCTCGAAATCGGGTTGATGACTTACAAACTCGCGTTGTATTTCAACAATCCTATCTTGCTTTCTAGAAACGAACGTAGACACAACTTTACGGTGTTTGATATAATTCAATGCCGTATTGTATGCCGCTCGGAAAACGTAGGATTTAAAACTTATGTCAGAGCGAATCATTGTTCTCTTTTCCCATACGTTCACAAAAGTGGCCTGAACAATCTCCTCAGTAGTATCACTATCACGAATAATTCGGATAACATACCTACAGGCAGGTTGATAGTACATATTAAAGAGCTTTTCGAAAGCTGCATTGTCACCATTGGCGAATGCTTCGAGTAACTCACTTTCTTCTATTGCCACAAATTGTATTTTCAGTAAAGATCCAAGATATAAAGAAATTCCAAATAGAAAGAATGTACCAATTCACTAGTTTTACCCTCTTTGAAATCTATCCTTGCATATATCCGTATGCACATGAGGTAAACTGAACATTCATTGAAAGAGACAATCCAAAATACTTACGAAAATAGACAAGCGCAATTTAAAAAGGAGGCGTCAGCGGCAAAAAGCCAATACACCACCTTGTCATGGGCTAGGGTCATTCTATTTGTGGCCTCGATTGTGGGGATTGTCATTCTAGTAGACGAGAAGAATGGTGAAGCAGCAGGTATTGTGCTACTCTTTGCCATTATAGCCTACCTAACGCTATTGAAAACGCATGCTAAGCTTCGTTTCAAACTGAAGACAGCTTCGGCTCTGGAGCAAATCAATTCAGATGAAATTAAAAGACTCAACAGTGACTACTATGGTTTTAATGAAGGAAAAAAGTATTATAAGGCCACACACCCCTATCATGAAGACTTAGATGTTTTTGGCAAACACTCCGTATTTCAATTGATCAATCGTACATCTACTTACATTGGAGAAAAGATACTCGCCAAATGGTTAGGCGAAAGTGCCGACTCGAATGAAATTATCGGCAGACAAGAAAGTGTAAAAGAACTGACTCCAGAGATTGACTTTAGGCATCAGTTTCAAGCCTATGGCATGGTCGAAGACAGCACAGAAATCGATCATCAGCCAATGCTTGATTGGTTAAAAGAAGATTCCACCGTTAAAAACTCATTGTTCTATAAGGTAGTATTGGCCATAATGCCATTGGCTACGGTTAGCACGATTGTCTTGAGCAGTATGGGCCATCTCCAGTCAGGGGTTCCTATTTTACTCGGGTTCGTTAATGTTATTATTCTTGGCTGGGTCTTTTATAAGGTACAGGCCATTAGCAAGCAAACCGAACGGGGTTATAAGTCACTGAACGCTCTTCGATTTCATATTGATATGATCGAAAAGAGCCACTTTAAAAGCGAGAAGCTGAAAGCATTTAAATCGACCCTTGAGCATGACTCGACCAAAGCATCAAAAACCATTAAAGACCTTCAGTTAATTTTAAACAGTCTTCAGAGCAGAACGAATATGCTTTATATCATATTCGACATCTTACTTTTACTCGATGTGTTTTGGTATATCCGTGTTAATACATGGAAAAAAGAAAACCAGACTGACATCGCTAAATGGTTCGAAACGATTGGTGAGCTTGACGCACTGATTAGTATGGCAGGTTTAGCATATTCCAACCCCGATTTCTCATACCCTACCATAAGTCAAGATCATTTCGACATTAAGGCCACAGGCCTAGGTCATCCGCTCATCAAATCGAAAAACAGAGTCACTAATAACTTCGAATTTCATGGTCAAGGTGGCATTTGCCTGATCACAGGATCGAATATGAGTGGTAAGAGTACTTTCTTGAGAACCGTTGGGGTTAATTGTACATTGGGTTTAATTGGGGCGCCTGTCTGCGCGAAAGAGATGACTGTAAGTGATCTCAAGATTTTCACGAGTATGCGAAGCCAAGATGATCTGGAAGAAAACGTTTCGTCTTTCTACGCAGAACTCAAAAGACTCAAGCAGCTACTAGCCTACATCGATGGCAAGACGCCTGTTCTATTTATGATTGACGAAGTGCTGAAGGGTACAAACTCTAAGGATAGACACAAAGGGGCTTTAGCACTTATTAAGCAATTGAACTTGGCCTATGCCTTCGGTTTTGTTTCTACCCACGATATTGAATTGGGTAACATCACCAATGAATTGCAGGGTGTGAAAAACTATAGTTTTAATAGTGAGATCATCGGTGACGAAATCAAATTTGATTATACACTGACTCCAGGAATTTGTAAGAGTTTCAATGCTACCAAGCTCATGCAAAAAATGGGAATTGAGATTCCTGATTGATCAAGACTAGAAGCCTGACAGTCGGCTGATAAATTGCTATAAATAATTAACTTTGGCCTTTGCTAGAGATACCTTATGTCATTCGATCCTAACCTGAAAATTGGCGTACTCGGTGGCGGTCAACTTGGCCGCATGATGATCCAGTCAGCCATAGATTTTAATTTAGACATTCACGTCATCGATCCAGATGCCAATGCGCCTTGCAAAAGCATCGCGACTACTTTCCAAGTAGGAGCTTTGACAGACTACGATGCAGTCTATAACTTTGGGAAAGACAAGGACCTCATCACCATTGAGATCGAGAATGTCAACACCAAAGCTTTAGCGAAATTAGAATCCGAAGGCAAGAAGGTTTTTCCTCAGCCTCATATCATCGAGCTGATTCAGAATAAGCTGCACCAAAAGCAATTCTATCAAGCACACGGAATCCCAACCTCAGAATTCATAGAAGTCAATGGGAAATCAGAGGTAGCAAATCACAAAAACTTTCTCCCCTTTGTCAACAAACTAGCGACCGGAGGTTATGATGGTCGTGGGGTTCAGATGATCAAGGACGAACAAGCCATGGATAAAGCTTTCGAGGCGCATGGTTTTATTGAAAGACTTGTCGATTACGAGAAAGAGTTATCCGTAATTGTATCTCGTAATGAAGCGGGTGAAATTAAGACTTTTCCTACCGTAGAGATGGTCTTTCACCCCGAGCACAACCTTGTAGAATACTTATTCTCCCCTGCCGAAATTGACAGCAAGGCAGAAGCAGAAGCTCAAACTTTAGCCAAAGAATTGATCCAAAAGCTCGATATGGTGGGATTACTCGCGATTGAGATGTTTTTAACGAAAGACGGAAAGCTTCTCGTCAACGAAATTGCCCCTCGAACGCATAATAGTGGCCATCAGTCCATCGAAGGAAATGTGACCTCTCAATTTGAGCAGCACTTAAGAGCCATCTTAAACTGGCCACTGGGCGACACTAGTCTCGTTTTACCTTCAGCTATGCTGAACGTATTGGGCGAGGCAGACTTCACAGGAGAAGCCATTTACGAGGGCATGGATGAAGTGTTAGCCACAGACGGTGTACATGTTCATTTGTATGGTAAAAAACTCACTAAGCCCTTCCGTAAGATGGGCCACATTACCATTACTGACTCGGATACGGATCGATTAAAGGAAAAGGTTAACTTCGTAAAAGCACAACTAAAAGTAAAAGCATGAGCCAACCACTTGTAGGAATTATCATGGGAAGTCAGTCTGATCTTCGTGTAATGCGCGAAGCGGCTACTGTTTTAGAAGAATTAGGCGTTGCCTTTGAGTTAACGATTGTCTCTGCGCATCGTACGCCTGAAAGGATGTTTGAGTACGCGAAAAACGCTAGAGGCAAAGGTTTAAAAACCATCATTGCTGGTGCTGGCGGAGCGGCTCATCTACCTGGAATGGTTGCCTCATTGACAACACTACCTGTAATTGGCGTTCCTGTGAAATCAAGTAATTCTATTGATGGTTGGGATTCTGTACTTTCGATTTTACAAATGCCTGGTGGCGTACCTGTAGCAACTGTTGCGTTGGATGGTGCAAAGAACGCTGGTATTCTCGCAGCTCAGATCATCGGAAGCTTTGATGAAACTATTGCTGAAAACCTAGAGCAGTACAAAGCTGAAATGAAACTAAAAGTCGAAAACAGCATTGACCAAGTAGCAAAAAAAGGCTGGAAGGCTTAACCGTCCGACCGCTTGGAGCGGTCTGACGGCTATCAATATTCTGATAAACAGGAATCCAGAAGAGAGAATCGTAAAAGCCAAGAACCAACGGACTTCTCTGCTATCAAAAACGGATTGCCGCATCAAGAATTATTGCTTCGCATAACTCTCTCCTCGCAATGACAGGTTTTACCACCTTTCTTTCTATACTGAGCTTGCCGAAGCAACTTAAAAACCGCCCTAATTACCTCCCTTTTTCTTCTTAAGCAGGCCTTTAAGCACTCCTTTTGCTTTCTCTTTCACGCTATCGAGTTTCGAGTCGACACTGTCTTTTTTAAGGCCTAGTTTTCCGGCTGCAAGGGTAGCAATAGAATCTTTCTGAGCTTTTAGCAGTGTATCAGCCTTTGCTTTTAGCAAGTCTTTTTGAGCAGCTAATACTTGATTCGCAGAGTCCTTAGCTACGGCCACCTTACTATCGATTTCCTTCTTAGCCTCCTCTTTTTTCTCTTGAACCTTAGCTTCGACTGTGGCAGTCACAACAGTTTTGATCGTCTTATCTTCTGCGGAGGAGATCGACCTTAAAGCAAACTCTGGTTTTGAGAATAGCCCTCCCATTCCGATGTTTAGGATCAGGTTATCACCTGCTAATTTCTGGCTGCTACCTGTTAAAGAGGATACCAAGGAATTCAACTGCGTACCTACCTGTCCAGCAGGTACATTCATCTTCAAGAGGTAATCCACTGTGCCGTCAATGCCGGTGCTTCCCGCAATCGTGGTTTGATAATCACCAAGTTTAACATCGAATGGCTTAATGAATAATCGCCCGTCCTTTATTTCGGCTTGCATCTTAATTCTGTCTAGTGTCGCGGTCGACACCTTGGCCAGTTTCGTCACTGAACTTAGTCCAGCCATTAGATCTGATTCCCCAAGGCTGGCCTGGAGAATTTGAATTAAACCACCTCCTGTTAGTGTAGAGTAATCTGGCATCATGTCAGCGCCTAAGGCACCATTGATGTTGAAGTCTGTGGAGAATAGCCCTGTCATTTTCTCTGTGACTGGTGCTAACTTTCGTACTATATCAAGGGATTGAAAGGAAGAAGGAATTGAGATTTCCTTAGCGCCAATCTTAAAATCGAAAGTAGGTTGCTCTGGCTTACTATTGTACTCGCCTGTTAAACCAACGGTTCCATTCATGGCCTGAAAGCCTGAATCATTTAGTTTTACGATACCATCTTTGACCACAAGTTTACCTTGCATGTCATTCATCTGAAGGCTATTGTAAGTCACCTTGCCAACTGTAGCATTCATGTTGAATTGGACATTCTCAGGAATTCTTACCACATCCATTGGTTCGGAGATGGTTACGTCTTCTTCTGCTTCAGACTCAGTCATCCACTCGCTAATGATTAATTGATCGGCCATGGCTGTCAATGATCCTTCAAGGACCTCATCATTCAAAGCAAAGCCTAAATAGTTTGTAATCTCGCCTGCCAAAGTATAACTCGTAGAGCCCGCAGTCCCTGCGAAATCGGAGAGACTCATTTTATCGTTTGTAAAAGAAGCTACCGCTTTGCTAATGGTAATCGGCTTGTCGATCGCATCGCCTTTGTAGTCAAAGTTGGTCAGCGTTAAGTTTCCTTTAGTTGGCATTCTGGAATAGCGTTTCGCCTCTAGGTCGCTCATTTTTCCCTTACTCGATAGGTTAGTCGAAATCTGACCCTTCAAGGCCATCCCTTCCATCGGATAGAGTTTCATCAGCTTCTCTAAGTCTAGGTTTCCTTCGACATTTACATCCCATTCAAAATTTTCAGGATTGATTAATGTCATTGATCCTTTGAAGGGCTGACCATCGAGCTCCATGGCCAAATTGCTTACTTCGATTCGCGTGTCTTTCAGCTTTCCACTTTGATTGGCTACTTGCGCCTTAATCACAAAGTTTTCAATGGGGCTAGGAATGTCAGGTGTTTTGATGCGCCCATCAGTCAAGTTAATGTTCAAGTCTAATTTTGGGATAATGTTCTTGATGCTATCATATACACCATTTGCTTTAGTATCGAGATTTAGTGTTCCACTCAATTCGTAGCCTTCCATTGGAAAGTAATTCATCAATTCACCCAGAATTAGCTTTCCTTTTACGTTCGCATCCATCCGAAAGTCTTTCAAATTCTCAACCACCAATTTGGCATCTAAAGGATTTGATCCCATTTCAAGATGAAGCTGACTCAGGTCAATGCGGGTATCTTCTATCACCCCAGTTTTATTTTCAACGGAGAGATTCATCTGCACATTTTTAATGGCATCAGGCAGATCTGGGTACTGAAAAAGGCCATCGTTTACTTTTAAGTTTAAACCGAAAGCTGGCATACTGTTGTCATTATATTCTCCCGTAACGTTACCAGAAAAGCTTAGTGTTCCATCTGACTTCAAGTCGTCAAAAGACTCGGTGAATACTCCCGGAACGAGTGATAAGAGTTGCTTGAACTCTGACCTCGGTGCTTTGAATTTTAAATCCATTCCAAAGCCATCTTCTAACAGGGAAAAATATCCGTCCACAGTAAGTGGAAATGAATTAATAAGGATCTCGTTCTCTTTGAATGTGTATTTAGAGTTAGGCAGGTCCATGGAGAGGACCACATCTAAATCGATCGATTTGTTGGTCACATAGTCGGTGCCATCGTAATTCATATCTACCAAATCCAATGTTCCCGTGCTGACTAGGTCAAATATATCAGCCTCGAAATCTCCTGATCCTTCGACATTAATATTCGCCATTTGCATGAAGTAAGCGATGGACTGATCATAATACACAAAGTCACCATCTTCAATACTAAAGGATTGGATACCAAAACTTACAGCTGCTCCTTCTTCTTCAGTTATCTCAACAGGAACCTCTTCTGAAGCCTTTGCGATATCATAGTTTGCTGTTCCATCAGCTAGTGTGATGATTGTGAAACTCGGTTTATCAAGTCTAATCGATTTCAAACTGATCGTCTCACCGAAGAGTACTTCATTCAGATCGATCGAAGCGCTCAGGTTTCCTACGCTCATTAATGTATCACCTTCAAAAAGACCTTTCCCTGTAATACCCATGTCCGAAAGGCTAAGCGTAAAGTCTGGAAAGTTCTTAATCAGACTTAAGCTGACGTCACCAAAGTAGAGTTCAGCTTCTGTGCTTTTCTCAAATTCACTGATGACTAGTTCCTTGATCTTTCTTTAAAAAAGACTGGGATTAAGAGTATGGCAATGATCAGGACGCCAAGAAATGCCAAGAATATCTTTCCAAATTTCTTCATAAGAAGGGTGTGTTAATGAAAAACGAAGATAGCCAATAAAAAAGTGTGAGTGAATCTAAGAATGGATTCTTCAACAAGATTTAAGATTAACCTTTCTGTTTCAGCGACCGTATTTTTTTTGGTCCCCACCAAAGCCAAAGGCCAGTTGCAATCAACAGCAATAGCCCAATACCAAGGAAATTCATTGAGATCAATTTGAAAAAATCAGAAATTATGGAGCCATCATGCAAACTTTCAATCCAATCAGAATGCCGCTTAGCCACAGAGAGTACTTCCAGATTAGTAGCATCTACTTGAACCTCCCAAGTGCCCTTATCAAAAATCACCTTTGCTATGCCTTTAGTCGGACGGTATTCAATTCTATCAATGTTACTCGCATTAAGACCTAAGGAGTCTACTGCCAAAACAGATACTTCAGCCAAGGATTCAACGGATTGATATTGATTATAAGCTGTTTGCTGACCCTTTTGAGTTGGCGGCTGCAGTAACTCAATGTCTTTTTTCCAAGCCAGAAGGACCCCAGTAACTGCACTAATAATCAATAACAAGGAAATGGTCAACCCCAGATACCTGTGAACCTTTCTGTAATCTCGAATAGACTTTGCAATAACCTTTGTACTCATGGGGATTAATAAGAGCGCAATAAGTGCAAAAATGGATTTTCAAACAAGGACAAACTATATGTTATCCCAATGTTACGTACGCAGGGCATTGGTGTTGAAGACTACAAAACTGAGCTTGAGTGACAATATTTGTTTTAATGTTACCTTAGTTTTATCAAAACCTTACATAGAAGGCACAAACAAGTTTATCAAGGAGATTAATGAAAGGCAGAAGACTCATATTATTACTACTTATTTGCAGCATATCTAGTATATGTCTGGGACGAGTGTATGATCAAGAGCCTACAGTCAAAGAAATTTTTCAACACCCTATTAATCAGTTTATTATAAATGAAAAACTCACTTCGGAAGACGCTAATAGCCTAATTTTTTCTGAGAAGTTTGATCAAATCATAACCAAGTTAGAGCGAGTCCGATCGCGTAAGACAAGTGATGCATTATTCCTTCGGACTATTTTCTATAGAGTGCATAAGAACAGTCTTGTGGACTACGATAAAATGGCTACGATGGACGAAACGCTCAAGACTGGTCAGTTTGGCTGTCTTACTGGAACAGCTCTTTACGCCTTAATACTTGAGCATTTCGGTTTTAATTATGACATCATTGAATTGACCAATCACGTTTATATACAGGTGGTTGTTAACGATAGGTTAATGGTGATGGAATCGACACTTCCCGATGAAGGTCTGATGAAACTAAACCAAGAATTAACAGCCAAAACGGAACTTGATGCCCTTGATCCACGTAATATAGGCACACTCATTACAGTAGGCGATGGAAGTGCGGAAGAATGGAATTTAGTGAACGGTTATAATAAGATAACCTTAACAGAGTTGTCAGGGCTACAATACTTTAACGAATCAGTTCGGCTCTATACCGATAAAGAATATGTAAAAGCGATGGAAATGATCAATGAGGCCTACGCCCGTTATCCATCCAATAGAAATGAAAAACTTATGCAATTAGTGATAAATAAAATATTGAAATACGACCTTATCAAAGAAGAGGTCAAGAATAAATATCTCACGCAGTACGTGAAGTTGGTGAAGCGTAATAAGCTTAGTCAAACCAAATAGACTACTCTAGCTCTATTATCTGAAACTCTACCCTTCTATTAAATGCCCGACCCGCACGCGTTCTGTTTGAAGCAATTGGTGAACCCTCTCCAACCCATTTAATTCTGAGTCGATCTGGGTCTATCCCCAAAGTAGTTACTCCCTTTTTCACGGCTTGTACTCGCCTTCTTGAAAGGTCTATGTTATACTTATCTGTACCATAGGCGTCAGTATGTCCAACGAGCTCAACAATCGCATTAGGGTAGTCATTCATGAACTCTACGAGCGTCCGAATTTCCGTCCATGACTCCTTCTTCAGTATAGCCAGTAGAAAGGTGGTGATCAGCCTCATTGGTTTGAATAAATAACAAAAAAGTAGGACGGGTGCCCTGCTTTAGCATTTGTTTTCACTAATGCTATTCCTTACTAGCCGAGATACTTTCATCGGCCCAAGTATTCGGAATATCATTCAGTCTCTTGTTGGTTAATTCCATAGCCACTTCAAACTTGAGCAGTTCTTCAGTCGCAAGTGGTTTTTCAGCGGGTAGTTTCTCCTTTAGGAAGTCCACTTGCTTCCCTCGCTTCCAAAATCTAAAGCAAAGATGAGGACCTGTCGTGTATCCAGTATTACCTACATAGCCAATGATGTCGCCCTTTCTCACGCGCTGGCCGTTCTTAAACTTTCCGAACTTGCTCATGTGCAAGTAACCCGTGGTATACGTGCCGTTGTGTCTGATTTTAACATAATTACCATTTGGGGCAGTAAAGCTTCTAGCAATGATAACCCCATCACCAGCTGCTTTAATTGGAGTACCCTTGCCTGCCGCAAAATCAGTCCCTAGGTGCGCTTGTCTGCGACCATACATCTTCAAGTACCTACTTGGATTATAGCGAGATGAAATTCTTGAAAACTCAACAGGGTAACGTAAAAATGCTTTCTGCACACTTTCTCCGTTCTCATCGAAGAAATCAATACCCTCTCCGTCATCATAGCTATATGCCATATAGGAGTTATTCATATGACTAAACTCTGCCCCAATGATGTTGCCAATACCGACCGATTGTCCTTGAACCATTCTGTCTTCATAAATGATTTTAAACCAATCTCCCTTTCTCAACATTTTAGGGTCGATCTGCCACCCGAACACATCTGCCATCGCACTAACCAATGCAGCAGAGCCTCCTTCAGCCCGAATTGAATGATCAAGCGTTTCTGAAATCACACCCGCCATCGTACGCTCAACAATTTCTACATTCCGAGCTTCGCGAAAAACTGCGAGCGAATCTTGAATTTGATAAATAACATACTCTAAATCGTTGGGCTCATAGACAAAATATGCAGCCTCTTTCTTATCAAGAGAATCTGTATTATAGAATATTGTATACCTCTTTTTAGGAATGAAGTTTCTCACGCTGAACACCTGCTTAGAAATCTTGTCCATGGTGAAGATATCCTGTCTAGCGACATTAAATGGGAGGAGAATATCTGCAAAAGTCTGGTTACGCTTAATTTTGCCTTCCTCAGTATCGAAAAGCTCTAGTGGAATACCGAACTTAAATAGAGGTACTGCATCTTCGAACGCCACTTCCGAAAACTCGTCTGGAAAGACTTCATTCTCATCAAAAAGAAAGGTCGGTTTCGAAATGAAATAAACCGTTGTAACTATGGCGATCAGACAGACAGCAATAAGAGCGGCTAAGCGTTTGTTCATAAACTATTTTTTGCCTTTAAACGCAAAAATAACACTTTTCAGGTGCAAATCGTTCAAAATAAATTTCCAAGTCTCTATTTGGCCGCTTTAAGCCTTAAACTATTCAAGACAACGCTGAGTGAAGAGAAGGCCATGGCGGCTCCAGCAATCATGGGGTTTAGCATAAATCCATTGACTGGAATTAATACTCCAGCAGCAATTGGTATGGCTATAACATTGTAAATAAAGGCCCAGAAAAGGTTCTGATTCATTGTGCGAACTGTTTGGCCAGAGATTCTAATTAGTTCACCTATTTTACTTAAGTCACCAGCCATTACAGTCACATCAGCACTTTCAATGGCAATATCAGTTCCTGTACTCATCGCAATGCTTAAATCAGCTTTTGCTAAAGCTGGTGCATCATTAATGCCATCGCCTGCAAAGCCAACGGCACCCAATTTTTGGGCTTCAGCAATTATCCGTGCTTTATCTGCAGGCAAAAGTCCCGATCGGTACTCATCGATCCCGACTTCATAGGCGACACTAGCCACAGCCGCTTCATGATCTCCTGATAAGATTTCAATAGAAATACCTTTACGCTGAAGTGCTGATACGATGTTCCGAGAATTACTCTTCAAAGTATCTTTTAAGCCGAAGCATCCTTTCAACTCCTCATTCTTCCAGAAAAGCACAATTGAGAGGCCTTTCTCTTGAAAAGACTTGACCAAGCTCACTTGCTCTTTTGATAACCTCTGTATTCGAGATGTCTCCATTCCAGAAACCTCATACCTCACATCCTCAATTTTCGCAAAGAGCCCCACACCTGGTAGCGTATCAACTTGTGCAATCTGGAATGGGAAAAGTCGATACTCTTGATTCAAATGATCTACAATGGCACTGGCAATGGGATGACTCGAACTCGATTCTAAGCCATTTAGAATACTGAGCAATTCTAGCTTTTCATCATCTGGAAAGAATAATTTCGAATCAGTAACTTCTAGTTTACCCTTCGATATGGTCCCTGTTTTATCTAAGAAGAGTTTCTTAATCTGTTTCGCTTTCTCTAGGCCAATCGCATTCTTAATGAGAATACCCTTTGAAGCAGCCTTGCCAATTCCAACCATTAAGGCTGTAGGTATTGCCAAGCCTAAGGCACATGGGCAAGCAATGATCAAGACGTTGAAAGTATTTACGAAGGCAAGTGTCAGCGATGCGTCTGGCACCAAAAAGTACCAGGTACAAAAAGTGGTCAAAGCCAAAGCCAATACGATTGGTACAAAGACACTCGCAATCTTATCTGCAAGTTTTTGTGCTGGTGCCTTTGAACCCATGGCTTCAGAAACCATTTTTATAATTTGACCCAGCACCGTTGCAGCACCAAGCTTTTCAGCTCTTACCTGAAGGCTACTTCTTA
>DLQN01000037.1:24181-32077 GCA_002477595.1 Roseivirga sp. UBA7431 | reverse complement strand
TTGGATCAAAATCAAAATAACTGACTATGCTTCTTTCTGTAGGCGCTTCTTCATAAAAGGAAGCATCTATCAAAGAAACCAAACTATCAAGCAGCCTTTTATCTTCATTTAACGTATGGTTCTTAGCGTCTGTAATTTGTCGATACAAATAAGGAGTGAACAGAATCAGAACAATAACAGGCACCAGAACCAAAGTTCCGTTAATTTCAGTTTTGCTGAAACCAAAAAAGTCTCGAATTAGTTTTTTAAGCCTCAATTATGTGTGTGTGTTTAAAAGAGATTAATTCAAGTTAAAAACTATTTAAACAATACACTTAAAAAACGAATTTAAAGGTACTGGTTGGGTAGAAGAGTTTGAAAAACGTTATAAATATCAAAAACTGATATAAATCACTTTTTTAGTGCTCATTTAGGGGCTACTTTTGCCCCACAGAAAAGTAGAAAAAGCAATAGATGCAAAGTAATTTCAAAGTACTAAGTCTCTCTTTCAAGAATGCTCCAGTGGAGATTCGTGAGATGATTGCTTTGGACGAAATACTCATTGCTGCCTTACTCAGTGACTTTCGTGCCATACTGAGCCTTGAAGAGTCCCTAATCATATCTACCTGTAACCGTACCGAGGTTTATTATAATGCTGAAAATGACCTGTCTAAAGAGATCATCACATTGATGGCTTCTAAAAAGGGCATCAGCAATATTGAAGAATTCATCCCCTTCTTCAGTATAATAAACGATAGTGATGAAGCTTCTACCTATCTATTTAGAGTCTCACTTGGACTTGAAGCTCAAGTTATAGGTGATCTTCAAATCATAAATCAAGTGAAGAAGGCGTATCAACTAGCTGCTGACAACAATACTGCTGGACCGTTCCTTCATAGAATATTACATACAGTCTTTTTTGCGAATAAGAAGGTATCTCAAGAAACCGCTTTTAGAGATGGGGCAGCCAGTGCATCCTACGCCACGGCAGAACTAACCCGTACGCTTGCAGAATCGTTTGTAGACACGAAAGTGCTCATCGTTGGACTTGGTGAAATTGGTGAAGACCTAGCGAAGCACTTATCTGGTGAGCAATTTTCAGTAAGCTTAACCAATAGAACTGAATCTAAAGCGACAGCTTTGGCAAACGAACTTGGTCTTATCCAACTTTCATTTGAAGATATGAAGTCTAAGTTGGGTGCTTACGACATTATTATTTCAAGTATTCCCGTTCGAGACTTTTTCGGACCCGAGGATTTCTCTAGCGAAAGTGAAGGCATCAAGTTTTTAATCGATTTATCTATACCTAGATCGATTGATCCAGCTATTGAAACAATGAAAGGTATTTCACTCTACAATATTGACGAAATTCAAGAAAAGACGTCTCAAGCCGTAGAGAAAAGAAAAGCTGCAATACCACATGTAGAAACCATCATTGAAGAAGCCATGCAAGATGTGCGTGCTTGGTCTCGTGAAATGGAAGTATCGCCTACCATTCAAAAACTCAAGAATACACTAGAAGAAATTCGTAAAGAAGAACTAAAAAAACATCTAAAAAACTCTTCAAAAGAGATGGAATTTTTTGCTGAAAAACTCTCAAAGAGTATCACACAAAAAATCATGAAGCTTCCTGTGCTACAGCTAAAAGCCGCTTGCAAAAGAGGTGATGCCGACAAGTTGATTGACGTACTAAACGATCTTTTCAACCTTGAACAAGAGACTAAAGACAAATAATCGGTCTATTAGCATATTTCTTTTCACATGAACGTTATTTTCGTTAGCTAGACCTTAGCAAATGCGTATTACCCTTCCATGTTAATAGTACGACACGTAACTTTTCTTAGCCTTTTAATCCTATGCTCTCTAAACATGACGGCAGACGAGTATAAGACTTTTAGACAAAATGGAAAGTATGGATTAAAGAATACTACCTCTGGTGAAGTAGTCATTCCACCACAGTATGAATCTATTGGGTGGTCAGACGGAAGCTTCGAAGTGATTAACAGTACAATCGGAGCTCAACAGAATGAAAAGTGGGCACTTATCAATCTTGATGGTACTAAAAGATCAGCCCATAGGTATGCTAACCTCACTCCGTACATCGATAACCTATTCATCGCTAGCAAGCGAAAGAAGAACTCAATCCTCACCAGCTTTGGAGTGATCAATGGAAGAGGGAAGACCATTATTGATTTCTCCTATGCCAAGATTGAGGCCGTTGGTGAACTCCTAATCGCGGCTCAAAGAGTTGGACAAAATTATCGATACGGTACGCTAAATAAAAACGGTAAACCGATCATTCAATTTGAGTTTAAGGTCATAAAAGAAGTCGCTGATGGCTTTTTAACTGTCGAGAATGATGATAGGCTCAGTGCCATTTACACTACCGATGGTCGGGCGTTAACTGAATTTCAATTTGAATCTGTAGAAGAAATTACAGACGAATTATTTCTAATCACTTTATATAATAAAAAAGGGCTCCTCGACAAGAATGGCACACTAGTCATTCCCCCTATTTATAAAAACATACAGCTATCGGGCAAAAAAGCTAGCGCACTACCTTTCAAGAAATGGGATCTCTACGAAGGTGATGATTTCCAAAAAAGCTTCTACTTCGATAAGATGAAAATCGCTGACGAAATAACTTTTGCAGTAACCAGTGGTCGGCAAACTGGGCTGATTGATAAAGAAGAAAATTATACCGCATATTTATCAAAACTCAACATTGTAGCCAGCATAGATGGAATCACCGTCATTAAGGATGCAGAATCCAGTTATCAAGGTGCAATAAACGCTTCTGGAAAAGTTGTTCTACCAGCAATATATGACAGCGTTACAGTGGTAGGTCAGCTACTACTTGGCCAAGTAAAGCGGGTCGACAAACAAGACTGGAGGGTGTTTGACAGATTTGGAGAAAGACAAAATCCATTTAACTATGAAGGATTTAGAGTACTAGAGAATGGCTTAATAGAAGCCAAACGGAATGGTAAAAAAGGTCTTTTGAATAGTGATGGTACAGATTTGAGTCCATTCATTTATGATGCCATTGGTGATTTTCGAAATCAACTGGTAGTTGCCCAATACCAAGGGAGCTATGGTGTAATTGACACTGAAAGTAATTGGGTCATCACGCCTTACAATGATCAAATTCAAATACTAAATGACATCATAAGACTAAAACAGGGGTCGGAATGGAAACTCGTAGACTTCAATGGATCTGAAAAAGTCAGGTCCTATGATAGACTAGACCCACTTCCGATAGGCTATAGCAAGCGTGGAAATGATGGCTTTGAGCTATTCGACAGCATGGACAGTTTGTGGCTAGACCATACATACGACAGCATTCAGGTGATAAATAATGACTTATATGCTCTACAACGTAATGGACTATTTTTCTTTTTTAAGCCCAGTACTGAAAGTTCTTTTTCTTTAGACAGCGGAGTAATAGAAGTGGGGAGTTTTTCTGAAGATCTAATCCCAGTATTTAAAGATGAGCAATGGGGGCAAGTTGATGAAAAAGGTAAACTGATGATTGCCAACCGCTATGAAAACGTGCAGCCGTTCTCCGAAGGCTTATCTGCTGTGAAACTAATTGGCAAATGGGGCTTTATCGATAAAGATGAAAACCTCATTGTTCAGCCCATTTACGATGAAGTGAGTCCATTTATAAAAGGGCTTTCGAAAGTCCTGCGAAATAAAAAATACGGGCTAATGAATCAGTCGGGCGTCCTTGTTCTACCTGAACAATTCAGCTCTATCGACCGCCAAAAGAACTATATGATCCTGAATTCTGATGGCATATTTGGGCTCGCGGACTCAACTGGAAAGCTGATAAGATCACCGCAGTATGATCAGGTCACAGCATTGGAACACAACTACTTCTTAATAGAAAAAGATGGGCTAAAAGGTGTGATCAACCTAAAAGGACAAGATGTAGTGCCTTTATCATATGAGGCAATTGAGCAAATGGGTAATCGCTTTTTAGCCACAGAACCCTCCAAGTGGAAACTCATTGACCTAAAATAAAAAAGGCCGTTTTTACACGGCCTCAGATCTTTTGGTTGTATCACCGATTATTTGTTGTCGTTACCTGACTTTCCTTTAGTTGAAGACCCTTTCTGACTTGGTTTAGCGATTGACTGACGCATGTCAGTATCAGACTGAATATTCTCCATCTTATAGTAATCCATAATACCGAGATTCCCAGACCTAAACGACTCAGCTATGGCCATCGGAATTTCTGCCTCTGCTTCAATTACCTTAGCCCTTGCTTCTTGAGACTTAGCTTTCATCTCTTGTTCCACAGCGACCGCCATTGCCCTACGTTCTTCAGCTTTCGCCTCAGCGACTTTTAAGTCTGCCTGCGCTTGGTCCGTTTGAAGTATAGCTCCAATATTAACCCCAACATCAATATCTGCAATATCGATAGATAGAATTTCGAATGCCGTACCAGCATCTAGTCCACGTTGCAATACGAGCTTGGAAATATTATCAGGGTTTTCAAGCACAGCCTTGTGGCTTTTCGCTGAACCGATGGAAGTCACTATTCCTTCCCCTACCCTAGCCAAAATTGTATCTTCTCCAGCGCCACCAACTAGTTGTTGGATATTTGCACGAACAGTAACTCTCGCTATAGCAATGAGTTGAATGCCATCCTGTGCTACCGCAGCGACCTTAGGCGTTGTAATCACCTTAGGGTTCACTGATATCTGAACAGCCTCAAATACTTCTCTGCCAGCCAAGTCAATAGCCGTAGCTTGCTTGAATCCTAATGTAATATTAGCCTTATCGGCAGAAATCAAAGCTTTAATAACAGAGGAAACATTACCGCCTGCCAGATAATGTGTTTCTAATTCTTCGGTTTGCACATCCAAACCCGCCTTTCGAGCAGTAATCATTTCCTTAACAATAATGCTAGGTGGCACCTTCCTAATCCTCATAAAGACTAGTTCTAAAAGTCCAATACGGACATTCGAAAACTGTGCTGTAATCCATAGATTGACTGGTACAAAGTACAAGAAAACAAAGAGTACAATGATACCGGCTATGACGGCTATAAGGGTAGTATATTCTCCCATTGATTTAGGTATTTATTGATTCTACAATGATTTTATTTCCTGAAAGTCTTATAATCTCCACCTCAGTACCTGATTCTATCAAGTGTCCATGTGAAGCGACTTCGTACGCTTTATTATTAAACTCGGCTTTTCCTATAGGTTTTAAATCCGATACAGCCAGCCCTCTCATTGCTACCTGAAGGTCATCGTTGTAGTGTTCATTCACCTTAGACTCGTTCCTTCCCTTGAGCGAAAACTTACTCCAAGCATTAGAACGAAAACTCCAGACTAAGGCTCCTATCGTAATAAGCAATGAACCTACCAAGACGACTGAACCTGACGTGACTCCATGTCTCTCATACGCCATATAAACACCAATTCCCGTTAATGCTAGACCTAGCAACCCGAGTATAGTGGTTCCAGGAACAAAAATGAGTTCAAGATAGATGAGAACGAGTCCCACAAGGATAAGTACAATAATAGCTAACCAACCGTCCATAATTCTAATAGGTTAATAGCCTAATATACCAATAAAACGAATGAAGCTTAGTATGCTTTCGCAAAAAGAACTCTTCTTTTAGATGGCTTGCCAGAGTAGATACAGACACCTTCCTCTGCTATCGCGTCTATTGGAATACATCTTATCGTAGCTTTGGTTTCGTTTTTGATTTTCTCCTCCGTTTCGGCAGTACCATCCCAGTGTGCCGAAATAAATCCACCATCCTCTTCCAGTACTTTTTTGAACTCATCATAAGTATCTACTGGACGAGTATTATCAGCCCTGAAGCTGAAGGCCTTATTATAAATCGACTCTTGAATTTCATCCATCAACCCACTGATCTTAGCAGTCAGGTCGTCAGCTAAACTGAAAGTCTCTTTAACGCCAGTATCTCTTCGGGCAATTTCAACAGAGTTATTTTCCATATCACGCTGTCCGATGGCTATTCTGACTGGAACACCTTTCAACTCCCATTCGGCAAACTTGAATCCTGGTTTATAGGTATCCCTATCGTCAAACTTCACACTGATGCCTACTGCCTTAAGTGAAGCAATAATCTCGTCAGCTCTTACACCAATTGCCTTCAGTTGATCATCTCCTTTATATATGGGAACAATCACTACTTGGATTGGTGCTAGTTTTGGCGGCAATACTAATCCTTGGTCATCAGAGTGTGCCATAATTAAAGCACCCATGAGACGAGTACTAACCCCCCATGACGTACCCCAAACGAATTCTTGCTTACCTTCTTTAGTAGCGAACTTAACATCAAAGGCTTTCGCGAAATTCTGGCCTAAGAAATGAGAGGTACCTGCCTGAAGTGCTTTCCCATCTTGCATCAATGCTTCGATACAGTAAGTTTCAACTGCCCCCGCAAATCTTTCGCTCTCAGACTTAATTCCTCTAACAACTGGAAGTGCCATGAATTCTTCAGCAAACTGTGCATAGACATTCATCATTTGCACAGACTCATCAATCGCCTCTTGCTTGGTAGCATGCGCAGTATGTCCTTCTTGCCATAAGAACTCAGTTGTTCTTAGAAAAAACCTGGTTCTCATTTCCCATCTGACCACATTAGCCCATTGATTTACTAATATGGGTAGGTCGCGATAGGACTGGACCCAGTTTTTATAGGTACTCCATATAATTGTTTCTGATGTTGGACGAACAATCAATTCCTCCTCTAGCTTAGCATCTGGATCAACAACTACTCCTTTACCGTCCTCATCATTCTTTAGACGATAATGAGTAACAACAGCACATTCCTTGGCAAAACCATCAACATGGTCAGCTTCCTTACTCAAATAGGATTTGGGAATAAAAAGCGGAAAGTAAGCATTTGAATGACCTGTCTCTTTGAACATACGGTCAATCTCAGCTTGCATTTTCTCCCAGATAGAGTAGCCATAGGGCTTTATCACCATACAACCTCTTACCGCTGAATTCTCAGCCAAATCGGCTTTTTTTACAAGTTCGTTGTACCACAACGAATAATCCTCACTCCTTTTCGGCAATCCTTTACTCATATTATAAGATTTGGTATGATCCTTGCTCTTTTAGCGTTGTTAGAATATCCAACAAATATATAGTTTTCGGATATTTTCTCGACCAAAAACGATAAATAGACGTTAAGTAATTAAGCCAGAAAGGAAAGCCATGAAAAGTCGAATTCATCTTAAATTATTAATGGCACCACTAAGTATGTTAGCGGTGTTTGCATGTTCACCAGGTCAGTTCCAACAATCTTCGGAGTATGACGATGTTTATTTCACATCGGCAGATAGGAAAGTAGCCCCGCAGCTTGTCGCGAAGCCCGTAGCAGTGCAAGAAGCTGAAGCGGCTAACATAATTACGTTATCAAACCAATCTAAGGCATCAGTAGATCCAGCACTTTTGAGCCGCTATAGTAATAGTGACAAAAAACAGGTTGAGTATTTTGTTGAAGGTGAAGTTGAGCCTAGGGTTGCCAGAGCAGATGACTTGAATTATGATGACTTCATTTGGGACTACGAAAATGAGATGCTTTCCACTTATGCATTACCTGTAGACTGGACTGAAGAGTGGAACAGAGGATATTTCAATAACCTTGTGAACAACGACTTTGAGTTTAGACTGGCTTGGTACGATCAATATTATACAGGGAATAGCACTAGAATGGATCGCTACATCACTGCTAGTAATGGCAGGATTGGCAGAACTTCCATGTCGACTTTCGGTGGTAATAGGTTCGGCAATAACTTCGGCAATGGCTTCTTTAATCCTGGTTTTAATGTATCCATAGGAATTGGTAGGGGTTTCGGATTTAACGACCCGTTCTTTGGTAGAGGTTTTGGGTTTAACGATCCGTTTTTTGGTGGAGGT
>DLQN01000037.1:0-24166 GCA_002477595.1 Roseivirga sp. UBA7431 | reverse complement strand
TGACCCTTTCTTTGACCCTTTCTTCTATCGTGGCTCCATTTGGGGCAGAAGAAATGGTTTCAATCGCTGGAATAGAGGCTGGGGATCTGGATTCGGATTTGGTAATAATTTCTACTGCCCTCCAATTTTCAGTAATCAATATATCTATAGGGGAGAAGTCATAGTAGCCAATAACAACAGAAGCATTACGCGCGGTGGTAGAATAGCATCCACTTCTGTAGCCAGTGTAAGATCAGATGCTTCCAGTGGAGTAGCTCAAACTAGGTCTCAAAGATTAGCGTCAGCTGCAGGTACATCAAGACTCTCAAGGAGTTCCGTTGATAACAGAGCCTCAAGAACTGGAAGGGTAAGTTCAAGTAGCCAAGTGGCTGGCTCGGTTTCTAATCGTGTGAGAACAGATGCTTACAGGTTCAATGATTCGAGAACTTCTAGTCGCTCTTCTTCGAGAGTAGCGACTAGTTCAAGTAGAAGCAGCAGAAATGCAGTGACTTCTAGGACTTCGCGAAGTAACCCAGCTTTTAACGCTGGACGTACCTCAAGTAGAAACACTACAAATGGAGTGTCTTTTAATAGGAATTCTTCTTCTAGGTCTTCTTCAAGAGTTAGCCCATCAAGCGCTAGAGGAGTCTCAAGAAGCAGTTCGAGGTCATCCTCGTCTAACGGATTTTCAAGAGGGACTTCAAGCTCAAGAAGCTCAAGCTCTTCTTCTCGCTCAGTAAGTTCAAGTTCGTCAAGAAGCAGTGGAAGCTCAAGTTCTTCTAGTAGAGGATCATCATCAGGCTCGAGCTCAGGAAGAGGGTCAGGCTCAGGTGGCGGTGGCGGTAGAGGCGGCAAGTAGTAAACAACAAAACTTAGAAGATGAAAAACACATTAAAGCTTATGTTCGTAGGCGTGGCAACGCTTTGCCTACACTTTGGAGCGAATGCCCAGGTTCAATCAGGTGCTTTTGGTTACTATAAGGATGCCTTAAGGTTTAGCCAATTGAATCAAGTTGGAACAGCTAGAATCGCAGGGCTCAGTGGTTCGGGCTCTGTACTTGGTGGAGACATGAGTTCGGCAATCCTCAATCCAGCAGGCTTAGGATTTTATAATAGATCACAATTCGTTTTTACACCTGGCTTCAACTTCAACAAGCTCAGTTCAGACTTCTTGGGAAGAGGAACTAATAATGAAAATTCAAACTTGGATATTTCTAACCTAGGCTTAGTTGTAAATTTTAATAAAAGGGATTTGGCTCCGGGTAGGTGGAGAGGTGGATCATTGGCGATTACGTTTAACCGAGTGAATGACTTCAGACAAAGCATTAGCTATTCAGGACAAAATGATAACAACTCTATTATTGACGCCATGCTAGACCGAGCCGATGGCTTTTTTCCATGGGAACTGAGCGGTATAGAGAACGTTGGTTATGATCACTTCTTGATTAACCCTTTGCCGGGCGCAGAGGATTTCTACCTATCGCCAGTAGAAGGGTTTCCAGTACAGCAAGAGCAAATTGTTAGAACAGGTTTTACTGATCAGATCAATATCGCCTTTGGTGGTAATTATAATGATAAGATATACATAGGGGCCGGCATTGGCATTCTATCTGCAGACTATAATTTCAGTCGAATCTTCACTGAAAACTTCTCTGGAACTGTGCTCACGTCATTTAGCATAGATGAACTGTTAGATATTTCAGGCACCGGCTTTAATGCAAATGTAGGAGTGATCGTGAGACCAATAGATCAAATACGCTTTGGAGTTTCAATCACCTCCCCTACTTGGTACAATTTTAGTGAGGAGGGCGATGCTATATATCAATCTCTCTGGAATAGATTTGATGCCTCGACCTTTCTTGATAATGGAAATAGAGTCATCCTAGAAGATACTACCTTGAACCTCCTGCAAACTCAGACGGATGTGTTTGTTTCTGACTTTGAGTTAAGAACCCCTACAAAAATCAATGCTGGAGTGGCTTTCTTCCTTGGAAAGAACGGTTTTATTACAGCAGACATTGAGCACCTCAACTATTCAAATGCAAACGTAACTTCTTTCGATTTTAATGCTGACAGCGATAACCGTACCATAGAGAACGTTTATGAGTCGGTAACAAATGTTCGTCTAGGGGCTGAGTACAGATATGATATTTTCAGGTTTCGAGCGGGCTATGCCTCTATTGGCGACCCCACAAATGATGCTTTAGACGGGATTGATAGGTCCCAGACTGTAGTCTCTGGTGGAGTTGGATTAAACCTTGGGAGATACTTCTTTGACTTTTCATACTCCCAGACGAGTTTTACTGACTCCTTTACATCTTACGCTTTTGTAGATGGCACTGGACCTACCGCAAACATTGAGAATAAGCTAACTAACGCAAGGATAAGCTTGGGGCTTAACTTCTAGGCATCAATTGAATTAAGGTTAGAGATAATGGTTTCTACGGAAATCTTATTATCTCTAATTTTTATTTTGGCTTGTTCATAGTACTCTTCTCTCATCGACTTCATCTCTCTGATTTCTTGGATAAGGTCTACATGATCATAGCTTGTGAACATCGGCCTACCTTCTACTCCATCTTCAATAATCCTGAGCGCTAAATCTCCAGGCGCGACATCAAGGTAAACTGTTTTGCCAGCCTCGTTCATGGCATCCATATTGAAATGATAACATGGAGTTCCACCTCCAGTTGCCAACACAAAACTATCTTCAACGGCAATCAATTGATGTAGAGTCTCTCTTTCAAAAATTCGAAACTGACCCTCACCCCACTTTTGGAAAATCTCAGGAATAGTCATCCCTTCCTTTTTCTCAATTTCATTATCCAAGTCAATGAATTGAAAACCTAATTTGGACGCCAATGCACGCCCCAAAGTAGACTTACCTGACCCAGCAAGGCCGACTAAAAAGATGCCATTCTTGATGTTCATTAATTTAGGTTAGATAGAAGCTCTAGCGCATCAGGAACATCATTGTAATGCCATTTCTTCATGACCTGACCATTATTGAGTAATACTAAACCGGGATTAGACCTCACCATAGTTTTAAGTAAAGTCTTATCAGAATAATAATATGGAATGGCCAATTGCACTTCATGTCTTAGCGCTTCGAACTGCGGCCCTGAAGAAGCGGTAATTGCAACAACCTCCACTTGATTTCCTAAGGCACTTATTAAACTGTTGAGCATCACATACGCGTCTGCATCAGTTTTTTCTGTCTCATGAACAACAACTAACAGTTTGTTACCAGTCAGTACTTCAGCCGTATAATCCGATTCATCACCATAAATCGCAAAATTTGTGATTTTAGGAACTATTCCAGGATCGTTTGCCGGAGGCAACATGTCGTTTGGAATACTTGTACCTACCTTATAAGCTCTAAAGTCTATTGTTGGCAAGTGGTTCACAGACCAAAAGGCTACGATCAAGCAGAAAGCCAGAGAAGCGGCAACCACAACAGTTTTAACTAGGCCTTCTTTAAGCTGATTCTTCTTCCTATTAATAAAGAGGACAACGATAAATACCAAAAGCACGATGTCCTTAATAAATGACTCCCAAGGCGTTAGCTTAATGGCATCACCAAAGCAACCACAATCAGTCACTTTATTGAAATAAGCTGAATAGAAGGTTAGAAACGTAAAGAATACGATCATTGCTAACAATAATTTTGTCACTAGCTTCTCTCTGTATTTAAAAAGTAGCGCAACACCCAATACAACCTCGAGGGTTGATAGTAGCATAGATAGGAAGAGTGATATTGGCTTAAGCGACTCAAAAAATGGTGCGATATCGACTGCAAAAACAGAAAAATATTCTTCCAGTTTAATTTGTGTTCCAACGGGATCATTCACCTTTATTAGTCCCGAAAAAATGAATAAGCCTCCTACAATGTAGCGCGCTATTGTGTTTAATATTTTCATGATTTAGCTAGTCCCATTAGAATCATACAGAAAACGGCATAGTTGATCATATCCATATAATTGGCATCAATGCCTTCTGAGATTATTGTTTTTCCTTCGTTGTCTTCAATCTGCTTAACGCGCAAGAGTTTCATTAATACGATATCTGTAATTGACGCCACCCGCATGTCTCGCCAAGCTTCACCATAGTCATGGTTCTTATTCATTAAAAGCTCCATCGTTTCGTTAACGTGTTTATCATAGAGTGGCTCAAGGTCCCCAACAGCCATTTCCATAGCATCAGCATCAGTCAGATTCATTTGAATTAAAGCGATGACACAGTAGTTGATAATCCCAATAAATTCCCCTGAAATATCATCATCTACCTTTTGAGCGCCTTTCTCTTGAATAGACCGAATGCGTTGCGCTTTTATAAAAATTTGATCTGTAATTGAAGGTAATCTGAGTACCCTCCACGCAGTACCATAATCCTGAGTTTTCTTCAAAAATATGTCTTTACAGGCCTTAATAACTTGCTTATATTCGCCTACAGTTTGTTCCTCCAAAGCAATTACTTATTTAAAAATTAGCACAGTTCTTGAAAGCGAAAGATAACTTATTTAGTGTTAAAAGCACATTGAATCTCAGGGGAAATCTGGTGTCACTTGACACACCAAAGGTTATGGGGATTCTAAATGTCACCCCAGACTCCTTCTACGAAGGCAGTCGCACAACCTCTTTAGCGGATATTATCGTGAAGGCTGGCCAAATGCTTAAGGAAGGCGCTTTCATACTTGACATTGGAGGATATTCCACACGACCAGGGGCTGATGCTATCTCAATAGAGACCGAACTGGAAAGAGTCCTTCCAGCAATAGAAGCAATCCATAAGACTTTTCCTGACGCTTATATTTCCATTGACACCTTCAGATCGGTAGTCGCTAAGGCAGCTGTTTCTGCAGGGGCCTCTTTAGTCAACGATGTTTCAGGAGGTAACTTAGATGATCAAATGTTTAAAACAGTAGCTTCATTAAAGGTGCCCTATATCTTAATGCACATGCGAGGCACTCCCGAAACAATGAAGACATTAACCGATTATGACCATCTATTAAACGACATTACTGCCGAACTTTCAATCAAGTGTTCAACACTTAAATACCTCGGAGTTGCAGACATAATTATAGACCCTGGCTTCGGCTTTGCAAAAACCATTGAGCAGAACTATGATATCCTTCGGAATTTGGGTTATTTTAAAAGATTGAAGCTTCCAATACTTGCTGGTCTATCAAGAAAGTCTATGATTTACAAAAGGCTTGATAGTACTGCGCAAGAAGCACTCAACGGAACTACAGCATTAAACATGGCTGCTCTTATGAATGGAGCCTCTATATTGAGGGTTCATGATGTGAAAGAAGCCGCAGAAACAATAAAGCTTTACCAAGCATACAAAGGTTGATATACGTATTCAAAATAGGGTTTCTAGACGTAAGATGGATTGACATCATGGACATTCTATTGGTTAGTGTACTACTCTATCAAGTGTATAAGCTGCTTAAAGGAAGTGTCGCTGTTAGGGTGCTAATCGGTTTTCTTGTTCTTTACCTAACATATCTTGTTGTCAGAGCTGCGCAAATGGAGCTCCTTGCAGGAATCCTAGGCCAATTTATGGGGGTAGGAGTACTCGCTGCTATTATAATCTTCTCTCCAGAAATCCGGAAGTTTCTTCTCATTCTTGGCAAGACGACTTTTAGGCAAAACGACTTTTTACAATCCATGATGATATGGAAGAAAAGAACAATAAAAGAGTCTTTCAACATCACACCAATTATTGAAGCTGCAAAAGTCCTTTCAAGTACGAATACAGGAGCCCTGATTGTTTTCTCTAAAAATTCTGAACTGAAATTTTATGTCGACTCTGGAGACTTCATGGACGCGTTCATTTCAAAGCGTTTACTGATTTCTATCTTTAATAAGTACAGCCCTCTGCATGATGGTGCTGTAATTGTTTACCAAGGAAAAGTTAGAGCCTCTAGGTGTATATTACCTGTGAGTGAGCGTGATCTGCCTGCACAGTTCGGCATGCGCCACAGAGCTGCAATGGGCATGTCAGAGGCCACGGATACACTGACACTAACCATCTCAGAAGAAACCGGACAAATGTCTTTGGCCCGAAACGGAGTAATTGACAGCAATCTTTCTATTCCAGAAATCAGAAAGAGAATCAACAAGTACCATCAGGAAAAAGAAGTTTTTCCTGATGAAACCGAAGCTGAAGAGAGTGAACCACTTGAGGTTACTTCTAAATAACCCCCAATTCTTTACCTGCTTCTATAAACGCGGCAATGGCCTTATCTAAATGATGTCTTTCATGCCCAGCAGAGATTTGAACTCGAATACGTGCTTGCTCTTTTGGCACTACAGGGAAGTAAAAACCGATGACGTAAATACCTTTTTCTAGCATAAGACTGGCCATTTTTTGAGATAGCACCGCATCATAAAGCATAATAGGTACAATGGCGTGTTCTCCTGGCTTGATATCAAAACCAGCAGCTGTCATTTGCTCACGGAAGTATTTCGTATTCTCCTCAAGCTTATCTCTATAAGATGTTGTCTCTGACAACATGTCAAATACTGCGATAGAAGCACCTACAATAGAGGGTGCTAATGTATTTGAGAACAAATAAGGTCTTGAACGTTGACGCAATAGCTCAACAATTTCCTTTTTTCCAGAAGTGAAACCTCCAGATGCCCCACCCAATGCCTTACCTAGTGTACCAGTAATAATGTCTACTTGATCCATGCAATTGTGATGCTCGTGCACACCTCTACCCGTTTTGCCCATAAAGCCTGTAGAATGACACTCGTCTGTCATTACTAAGGCATTGTATTGATCGGCTAGGTCACAGATTTTATCTAAAGGGGCGATTGTACCATCCATAGAAAAGACACCATCGGTAACGATGATTTTCTGCTTTGCTCCTTTGGCGTCTGCAGCTTTCAGTTGCTCTTCTAAATCAGCCATGTCTGCGTTCTTGTATCTAAACCGCATTGCTTTACAAAGTCGCACGCCATCGATTATAGAGGCATGATTCAATGAATCCGAGATTATGGCATCCTCTGCCCCAAACAATGGCTCAAACACACCGCCATTCGCATCAAATGCAGCAGCGTATAAGATGGTATCTTCTGTACCCAAAAACTCTGAAATCTTTTTCTCGAGTTCTTTATGAATGTCTTGTGTACCACAGATGAATCGAACTGATGACATACCAAAGCCATGCGTATCTATGGCTGCTTTCGCAGCTTCTACCACCTTCGGGTGAGACGACAAACCCAAATAGTTATTTGCACAGAAGTTGATGACTTCTCTTCCATCATCGGTTTTAATATCTGCCGCTTGTGGAGTTATTATTACACGTTCTTGCTTATAAAGTCCAGCATCTTTAATGGATTGAATTTCTGCTTCCAGCTGTGGCTTTAGTTTATCGTACATCTTAGTTTGTTTTAGGTCTTGCTATTTTCGGTCTCATCATGGGTTTCTTCACTTCTTTTTCTACGGCCTCCTCTTTTAGCGGATACGCTCTCCTCGTCTTATTGATCAAAAAGAGCTTCTGTGCCGTAAAACTATCAGGATGGACCTGATCGAAGAGGGTTTTGAGTTCTTCGAATCGACTCGGCTCACCTTTGGCGAAGGCCTGTTGGTCGATTTTCTTTTTTGCTAAATAATCATTGAAACTCATCTCTTCCATGACACCACAAATATATAAGATGTAGAACAACGAACCTTTAGTCCTGCAAACGTTTTACATGTTGAGCTGTTTAATTAATATTGCATCCCAAGAAATAGAAACTAATGGAGAAAATTTTAGTGATTGGAGCCTGTGGGCAACTCGGTTCAGAATTGACCAACGAACTCGGTAAATTGTTTGGCAATAGCAATGTAATTGCATCAGATATTTCCAAACCGAATGCGGCCATTGCGGATTTTGCTTTCGAGCAATTAGATGTGATGAATGCCGATCAGCTAAAAACGATCGTTGAAAATCACACTATCACGCAGGTTTATCACTTAGCAGCCATACTTTCTGCAAAAGGAGAGGAAAACCCTCAATGGGCTTGGAACCTCAATATGACTGGGCTACTTAATGTACTCGAGTTGGCCAAAGAGAAAAACTTAAGAATTTACTGGCCAAGTTCGATTGCCGTCTTTGGTCCTACAACGCCAAGAGCAAATACTCCACAAGATACTGTCATGGACCCGAATACCGTCTATGGAATTAGTAAACTCGCTGGCGAAAGATGGTGTGAATACTATTTTGAAAAGTATGGTGTGGATGTAAGGAGTCTTCGCTACCCTGGCTTGATTGGGTATAAGTCTTTGCCAGGTGGCGGCACAACTGATTATGCCGTAGAAATCTATCACAAGGCATTGAGAAATGAACCTTTCGAATGCTTTCTATCGGAAGACACTTACTTGCCAATGATGTATATGAGCGATGCCATCAAAGCTACGCTAGATCTAATGCAAGCACCTGCTGAGCAAATCAAAGTTAGGTCCAGTTATAACGTTGCGGCCATTAGTTTATCTCCAACGAAGATGGTTGAGTCAATTAAGAAGCAAATCCCCGAATTCTCTGCGACTTACAAACCTGACTTCAGACAAAAGATCGCTGACTCATGGCCAGATAGCATCGATGACTCGGTGGCAAGAAATGACTGGGGCTGGGCACCAAGTTATGATTTAGATAAGATGACGAATGATATACTTCAAAACCTGCCCTCGCTGTTAAGCGACTTTGATGAGGCTTAGTTTGCTTAAGTGTAGTTGAGGACAAATGATCGATGATGAACTCTTACTCCTGAAGACAACCTTATTGTAGCATTTGAGCACTAGTTTCATAAAAAATCGCAGCCACTCCAACCTTTTGGATCTTTTCATGGTCTAAAAAGAAAAGTCAAAAACATGAAAAAAGTCCTCTTTCTATCCATTTTATCCCTAGCCCTTGTCTCTTGTAACGGTGAGAATGACGGCAGGATAGGTCGCCTGTTCTACGAAAATATCGCACTAACGCTACCCACTGAGAATTCTGGAGCCAACGTATTGGTGGGAAATGGAAATAAAACGGCTATTCAGTTTTCCTATCAGCATCCAGATGAAGAAAATGTTGCTGATGATGAGTTAATAGAGCTCTTTTGGATAGAAATTCCGGCTACTACTACGGAGTTTAACATTAGCACTGGCGATGATGTCTCAACCTCAGGAATTGAACTGTTCTATGTTCGTTCATGCTTCTGCTACTTCGAACAACCCGTTACCCTGCTAAAAAAGGAGGTTATTGGTCAAAAGATATCAGCCAATCAATGGCAGATTTCATTTGACATTATAGCTGAATTAAACGGGAGCGAATACCCCTTGAAAGACTCGGGAACCTACGTCCTCTCAACTTTTGAGAATTAAAAAAGGGGCTTGCGCCCCTTTTCTATTTAATCTCTAAATCAATTATTCTCCTTGACTCAAAGAGTAGCCTCTCTCGCCATCAAAGTGATATAGGTGCTCTGTTTTAATAAAGTCAAATCCGTTGTCTTGAACGCTTTTCAGTAATTCAAGAACATCTGAATTATTCAAAATCTTACCTTCAGGATTTGTGAACCTACATCTCCAGTGATCCGTTTTAAAAGTCTCCGCCATCCCGCCAGGATAAACCAGTACACCACGGTTTGAAATCAGTTTAAGTTTCAAATTAGCTGTAGAAGCCTCATTCAACAAACGGTCGCCAATAACATCAGGGTTTCTACCGTCTTCTCTCCAATCGATGAAAACATCTACTCCCACTAGTTCTTTCTTCTTGGCAGGTTTTTCTTCAATGTTTACTGTGATAGAAACGTCTCCATTGTACTTAACAGGGCTCAATTTCGTAGGCTTCTGTCCTAATCTCTCGATTACTGCATTAGCAAATTCTTTGGTTCCTACCTTCTTAACACTTTGTCCTTCTCTATAGATGTCACCCGTATGAATTCCATCTTCTAAAGTCTTCAACCAAGCATTCTGAATAAGTTCCGCTTTATCCGCTTTCCCTAACTGTACCAACATCATCGTTGCTCCATTCAGCAAACCTGAAGGATTCGCGATATCCTTACCCGCAATATCAGGTGCAGAACCGTGGATTGCCTCGAACATACCATGTGACATGCCTACGTTAGAAGAACCAGCCATCCCAACTGACCCAGCAACTTCAGCAGCGATATCAGAAATAATATCTCCGTAAAGGTTCAACGTGACAACAACATCTAAAGACTCTGGTCTCGCAGCAACAACAGCTGACCCAATGTCAATGATCCAGTGATCGGATTCAATTTCAGGATATTCTAATCTGACTTCGTTAAAGATATTGTGAAACATACCATCGGTGTGCTTCATAATGTTATCCTTAGTCATACAAGTCACCTTCTTACGACCATAAGCCCGAGCATATTCAAAGGCATAACGAATAATTTTTTCACTTCCAGGTTGAGATATCAACTTCAATGTTTGAACAACCTCGGTTGTTTGTTGATGCTCAATACCTGCATAGAGGTCTTCTTCGTTTTCGCGAACAATCACGATGTCCATATCAGGAAAATGTGACGGTACATACGGTACGTATGCTCTGAATGGACGCACATTAGAATAAAGTCCAAGAGACTTTCTGATTGTCACGTTCAAACTCTTATAACCACCACCCTGAGGAGTAGTAATAGGAGCCTTCAAGAATATTTTATTACCACGGAGGGTTTCCCATGACTCTGGACTGATACCAGACTTATGACCAGATTTGTAGACCTGCTCACCAATCTCAATTGTATCATACGTCAATCCAACTTCAGCAGCATTCATTATGCGCAAAGTAGCATCCATGATCTCTGGACCTATCCCATCCCCATGGGCAACAGTAATTCTTGTTTGTTCACTCATAACTAATTAATCTTTACCTCCTAAATTTGACGGCAAATGTAAGCACCATCTGCTCATATTCGAAATTGTAAAGCTCCATTTTGAAACATTGTTTATGAATGGAAAATATTCAGGATCAATAGCATAGTTTTACAATTCTATCCTGACTGTTATCTTTGAATTCAAGCTCAACCCAAATCATGGCGAATTATCAGAACATACTATTTGAAAATAAAGGTGGAATTGCCCACTTAACCATAAATAGACCAGATAAACTCAATGCTTTAAACCTTCAAACCATTGAGGATATTAAAATAGCATTTGAAGAAATCTATGATGACAGCTCTATAAAAGGAGTCATTATCACTGGTTCTGGAGAAAAAGCCTTTGTTGCAGGAGCCGATATTTCTGAAATCGCAGAGCTCAATGAGCTTAACGCTCGGAAATTTGCTGAAAGCGGACAAGAAGTTTTCACCTCAATAGAGAACTGCCACAAACCAGTCATAGGATTGGTGAATGGATTTGCATTAGGTGGTGGTTGCGAATTAGCAATGGCCTGCCATATGAGAGTAGCAACAGCAAACGCTCGCTTTGGCCAACCAGAAGTTAACCTTGGCGTAATTCCTGGCTATGGTGGCACCCAGCGTTTGACGCAATTGATTGGAAAAGCAAAGTCATTCGAATTATGCATGACTGGGGATATGATTAATGCAAATCAAGCGTTAGACTTAGGATTGATTAATTATGTGCTGGAGTCTCCAACGGAAGCGTTAGCAAAATGTGAAGAAATCTTGAATAAAGTTATTTCTAAAGCTCCAGTGGCTATAGGACTAGTTATTGATTGTATCAATGCAGTTAATAATGAGCAAGAAAATGGCTATCAAACCGAGGCCAATGGATTTGCGGCCTGCACGAAAACAACAGACTTCGCAGAAGGCACATCAGCATTTTTAGAAAAACGAAAACCTGTGTTCAAGGGAGAGTAAGCCTCCCTTTTTTTATGAGCCAAATTAAGAAACTCGCTGGCCAAACGGCCTATTACGGAATAAGCAGTATACTCGGTCGAGTACTCAATTTTCTATTATTACCTATTTGGACTGACCGGCTAGTAAGAAGCGAGTACGGTGCAGTTACGGAACTATATGCTTATGTAGCGCTCTGCCTAATCGTTTATACCTTCGGAATGGAAACTGCATTCTTCCGGTTTAGCAATAAGACAAACGCAAAAGAAGCCTACAATAGCACTGCAACAGCTGTTTTATCAACATCAGCTTTCTTCTCTGCTCTGATTTATTTGCTATCTGATCAAATAGCAAATGCGCTCGGCAATGGAGTCGAGCAGCAATATGTACAGTACATGGCTGCCATACTTTTCATTGATGGTCTAATAGCCATACCGTTTGCAAAATTGAGGCTAGAGCAAAAAGCGCTGAAATTCGCACTCATTAAAGTGAGTGTTATTTCTACAACGATCATTCTCAACCTACTTTTCATCATGGTATTGCCAGATATATCAGCTGGTAAATACTTAATCGGGCTTCAGGAAACGGTTAACAAATTCTATAACCCATCACTCGGTATTGGTTACATATTTATAGCCAATCTTTTGGCCAACCTGCTATATCTACCATTGTTATGGAAGCAACTGCTGCAAATTAAGTTGTCGATTCATTGGTCAACCTTCAAGCCAATGCTGGTTTATGCCCTGCCAATCTTTTTAATGGGTCTTGGTGGCATGTTTAATGAACAAGGCTACGCACTTATACTAAAGCACGTTTTTCCTGAAGACTTAGGTATTTCTGGTGACGATGCACTTGGTGTTTTTAGTGGAGCATTCAAACTGAGTGTTGTTATGATGCTTGGGATTCAGGCATTCCGATATGCTGCAGAACCCTTTTTCTTCAGCCATGCCGAGAATAAAGAAGCCCCTGCCCTTTTCGCAAGGATCATGCATTACTTTGTTGTTTTCAACATAGTCGTCTTAGTAGCTGTAGCCTTAAACACAGAGCTCATAGGCGATGTATTCCTTAGAAACGACACCTACAAAGAAGCGCTCTTTGTATTGCCAATTCTGTTGATTGCGAAGCTCTTTTACGGAGTCTATGTAAATCTGAGTGTTTGGTTTAAACTCACTGACAAGACTATTTACGGAACGTATTATGCACTTATTGGCGCCATCATTACGCTGCTTGGCAACCTATTGCTAATAAAAGAAATCGGATACTATGGTAGTGCCGTAACCGCCTTGGTGTGCTATGGTGTCATGAGTCTATTATGTTATCTAAAAGGAAAAAAGACATTTCCGATCCCTTATAACTTCAAACCCTTATTTGGCTATTTAATAATAGCAATCCTGATAATTTATGGAGTTGACTTAATAAAAATGGACACCAAATGGCTATCCTATGGAGTCAAGCTTTTGATAACCGCAGTTTTCACAGGAACTATGTTTTTCTTTGAGGGAAGAAAAATCAATTACAAATCATCATAGCTCCGAAAGTCTCAACGCACAGAATTCTCTAAACTTAAGCCCTACTTTATTCGTTTCTTCCGTACTTGCCTTTGTTGAAGTCATTCGCCACCATATCGCTGCTCACCATTTTTCTTGTCGCCCTTCCATCCAAAGGATTGGCCCAAAAGAAAAAGAAGGCTGGAGAACTAAACCTTAAGGAAGAACTCACTCCTTATGAAAGGGCAAATTCTGAGTTCATGCTGATAGAAGCTCAAAAGTTCTTTTTGTTGGAAGACTATAAAAGATCAATCGCCTTTTTAGAAAAAGCATTAGAAGTAGACCAAGAAAACCATGCTGCACATTTCAAAATGGCAGAGGTTAATCTAATATTAGGAGATCATGCTGCAGGTTTAACTGCCATTGACAAAGCCATAGAACTACAGCAAGACAATAAGTATTACTATGTATTAGCTGCTCAACTACAAAAGGCAAGTCAAAACTTTGCTGGTGCAGCACAGTACTATGACTTAATGTTGGCCAATGCAACGAACTACAATGCCTACCTCATTGAGGTTACTGAGGTGTATGAAAAACTAAATAAACTCGATAAAGCCATAGATATTTTAGATCAAGCCGAAGTAATCGGGCTTAGTTTAGATCAAAAATCTAGAAAAATTAACCTTCTGCTTAAAGCAAAGAAAGACAAGGATGCCATCAAGTATTTAGCATTCCTTTTTAGGGAGAACCCTAATAACTCTGAGATCTTCTATAAATACGCCTTTACCTTATCTGAAAATGATGGGGTTACAGAGTCCATAGCATTGTTAGAAGAAAATGAGTTAAAAACGAACGAGCTCATTTTACTGCTCGCGGAGAATTATCAGCGCGCTGGGTCTACAGAAAAACAAAAAGAATTGATCCTTACTGTGCATGGAGACCCTGAAGCAAACTTAAGCATGAAGACATTGCTACTTGGACAAGCTGTTTTTTCAGGTGACCTCAATAGCAAAGTCGACTTCATCGATAGTCTCCAATCAGCAATGGATAGAGATTACCCTAACGAACCTATTGTGATAGAAAATGGAGGGCTTTTATACACTAAGCTAGCTCAGAATGCCACAGGCGATCAAAAAAATAACTTTGAAAATAAAGCAATTGGCTATTTCAAAAGGCTAACCAAATTACAGCCAGGTGATTTTAAAGTATGGAATAAGGTTCTTGCTTATGAGTATCAGCGAGAAGCTTGGGAAAAGCTAGCGAACGCTTCGGAAGAAGCACTTGACCTATTTCCTAACCAAGCCATCTTCTACATCTACCTCGCCAGGGCTAACCAAGGGCTTGGAGCATTCAATAAAGCAAAAAATCTACTCAACCAGGCTAGCCGCATGGCACTGTCAAATGAGATGCTAAAAAGTCAGATTATTGGTAAGCAAGCATCGCTAGCACTGGACATGGGAGATCGAAATGAGGCTCTTGAACTATTTGAGCAATCCATAAACCTGAACCAGGTGCACCCAGAAAGTATTACCGCCTATGCAGACTTATTGACGGAATCTGATCCCCAAAAGGCCATCAGGTTAATTGATTCTTTAAAGGGAACCCAATTTAAAAACCTTCAAATCATTAGGATAAAGGCAGAGGCACTCTTTAATTTGAAAAAATATTCAGAAGCAAATACGCTACTGACACAAGGATTGAACGAATTTCCTAGTCAGCAGAAAGGCAAAACATTGGAGCTCAGCGGAGATATCCTTTTTAAATTAAATCTTATAGAGGAAGCCCTAGCTCAATGGAATGCAGCTGGAACATTGGGTGGTGCATCAGATAAACTAGAACAGAAAATTGAGAACAAACAATACAATTAAATATCTCACCTTTCTGCTACTCTTTGGCGCCATGCTCAGCTTGAGCAGTTGTAGCAAGAAATTCTTAGGCTTTGGTTATGACCCAAAAGCTGAACTAGCCCTCGAAGAGATCGATTTCGAATACCTATCTACGACTACCAAATTCAAATACAAGGATGGTGAAAACAAGCAAAAAGCAAAGGCCAATATTCGTATTAGAAAAGACAGCCTGATTTGGTTCACGCTTACCAATGGTGTAGGAATTGAAGGTTTCAGGGGAAAGATCACGAGAGATTCACTCGTAATGATCGACCGCATCAATAAAAAAGTCAACAGTTTTAGCTTTGCAGACCTTAGTGAGCGATTCAATTTTGAATTTAACTTTGATCTTTTTCAAGCCGTCCTCGTGGGCGATATGCCAGTAGATGTGTCTAATACCGATGTCCTTTCAAAGCAAAGCAATAATTTCCTTGTTACTCAGAAAGCGGGGAAGCTAAGGATCCAAAACAGAATCAGCTCCAAAACCAGAAGATTAGAAAACCTAAAGGCCAGTACTTTAGAGAACAAAAATACGTTGGAATTAAAGTATAATGACTTTCAACTCTTGGAAGAAAAACCCTTCGCCTACAAGGCTATGATGATATTAACTTATTTTAAGGACGGAAAAAAAGAGGAAGCTACAATTGACATTGAACACAACAGGGCAAGGATTGAAAGCAAGCCGCTATCATTCCCTTTCAATATACCATCACGCTATGAGCGGCAGTAGAATAACCATCTTATTAGTGCTCCTCATTCTTGCCTTTGACCTTTCTCAGGCGCAAACAGAACGCCAGCAACTCGAAAAACAAAAGCAAGACATCCAAAATAGGATACTTGAAACACAAAAGATTCTTAGTCAAACCGCGAGCCAAAAGAACAACTCTCTCGGAAGACTTAGGGCACTTAACAATCAAATTAGGTCACGTGCATCATTGTTAAATGCCATTAAGGGAGAGGTAAGCATTCTGGATGAAGAGATCGTTGAAGATCAAAGTATTATTAATTCCATGGGAGATGATCTCATGGCCCTTAAAAATGAGTATGGCCAAATGATCTATGCCACGCAAAAAACGAGCTCTGGGTTTAATCAACTTACATTTTTATTTGCGGCAAGTACTTTTAACCAACTTTTCATGCGAATGAAGTATATAAAGCAATACGGAGAAGCAAGAAAGAAGCAGGTAGAACAGATTGAAATTGTACAGGAAAGTATTAATCAGCAAATTCAAGAAGTAGAAGAACAGAAATCTGCTAAAGAGCTACTGCTCAACGAAGAACTCTCCGAAAACCAAAAACTCTCTAGCCTTCAAAACGAACAAAGATCGCTTGTTACAAAATTGGAGCAGCAAGAAAATAAGATTAGACAAGACTTGGCACGTCAACAAACCTCGGAAAAAGAATTAAGTGATAGAATTGACGCGATTATAGAAGCAGAGAGATTGGCAGCTCTTGCCTCCTCAGTTGACATGACCGATATCAACAAAGCTTTTGAAGGTGAAAAAGGACAGCTCCCCTGGCCTGTAGAAGAGGGTTTTGTTTCCTCTAAATATGGGAAACACAGGCACCCAACCTTAAAAACAGTAATGCTCACGAATAAAGGCATCGACATTCAAACCACTAAAGATGCTTCAGTAAAATCAGTTTTCCCGGGTAAGATCAGTGCCATAATGTCTATTCCAGGACAGGGTAACACCGTACTGATCCAGCATGGAGAGTATTTTACTGCCTACTCCAAATTAAAGGCAGTAGTTGTCAAAAAAGGGCAACAAGTTCAGGCCAATCAAGTCTTGGGCCAAGTACTTACCGATAACAATGACGTTTCAGAAGTTAAGTTCAAAGTCTTTGACCAGAAGAACACGGTAAACCCAGAAAGTTGGCTTGGTCGAAAGATCAACTAAACTTAGACACTAGAATTACGTGAACTGGTAAGAGATTTTAACTACCTTTGATTATAATTAACTAAGTACATCGTCATGGAAACAATATTAGCATTAGGAATGCCGGGTGGACCAGAGATTTTTGTCATTTTATTCATCGTTCTTCTATTATTTGGTGCGAAGAAAATCCCTGATCTCGCAAGAGGTTTTGGAAAAGGCATCAGAGAGTTCAAAGACGCTACCAAAGAGATTAAGAAAGAGGTAGACGATGCAGGTAAAGAAATTGACAAATAAATCATAAGGCCAAAGTGAAGAATTATCATCGTCTCGGTGAGATTCAAAACGACCTTAGACTACAGAAAGTCTCTTGCCTTGCTCTTGTAGAGCACTACCTGAAAAACATAGAAGACAACAAAGACCTGAATGCTTTCATTGAGGTTTTTATTGAAGAGGCAAAAGAACGAGCAAAAGCAATTGACCTTAAGTTAAAGCATAACAAAGCCGGCAAGTTAGCCGGCTTAATTTTTGGCATCAAAGACCTGATCTGTTATCAAGACCATCAGGTATCAGGCAGTAGTAACATCCTTAAAGGTTTCGAATCTCAAATCACAGCAACAGCAGTACAAAGACTGTTGGATGAAGATGCAATCGTCATCGGCCGACAAAACTGTGACGAGTTTGGAATGGGTTCGTCAAACGAGAACTCTGCTCATGGAAACGTAAGAAACGCTGCTGATCACTCGAGGGTCCCAGGGGGGTCTTCTGGAGGGTCTGCAGTTGCCGTACAAGCAGATATGTGCCAGATTTCATTAGGAACAGACACAGGCGGATCAGTCAGACAACCTGCAGCCTTCACCGGTGTTATTGGATTAAAACCTACCTATTCACGGATTTCTAGATGGGGGCTTCTCGCCTATGCCTCTTCATTTGACACCATTGGAATTTTTTCAAAGTCCATTGAAGACAATGCGACTGTATTGGCCGTCATTGCTGGAAAAGACAAATTGGATGGTACCTCTTCCTCAGAACCAGTTAAAGCATTCAACGATAACCCAGACAAGCAAACGTATAAAATTGCCTACCTCAGCGAAGCCATAACGAGTGACGGTGTGCAAGAAGAAGTAAAATCAGTCTTACAAAGAACACTCGACACGCTTGCTAATGAAGGGCATGATCTACAAAAAATTGACTTTCCCCTGCTAGACTATATACTACCAGCCTACTACATATTGACTACTGCAGAAGCAAGCACGAACCTCTCTAGGTACGATGGGGCACATTACGGGCACAGGAGTATAGACACTACCAACCTAGAGTCTATGTATAAGCTTTCACGAACAGAAGGCTTCGGGCCAGAGGTGCAAAGAAGAATAATGCTGGGGACGTTTGTATTAAGCGCTGACTATTATGATGCGTATTTCACTAAAGCACAAAAAGCAAGACAACTCATTAAAGAAGCTACAGAAAAAATCCTTTCTGAATTTGACTTCATCGTAATACCAACCACACCAACTACTGCGTTCAAATTAGGTCAACACCAAGACAGTCCGCTCGAAATGTATATGGCAGACTTATTTACTGTCCAGGCATCTGTAACGGGAATCCCCGCCATTTCAATTCCTATGGGGAACGATTCAAATAATTTACCAATTGGTATTCAAATTATGTCAAGGGCTTTTGATGAAAACAAACTTTTTGCAATTTCGAAGTCTCTATTAAAAGAAGAAACACCTTTTTGAGTTTATGAGGAAGTCCCAAATCATATTAGTACTTAGTCTCTGCTTCACGATCGTTTTCGCTCAAGAAGAAACGCCTTTGTACGAAGTGTATGATTACATGCCCGACATTCCATATGCTGGTATTGAGGAGCGCTATAACAACCTAGATCTTACAATAGACATTGCTTTCAACGAAAGCGTAGCTGCATTTGTCAATTACTTTACCGTCCGTGATCGTGGATATACGCGCGAAATGTTAAGACGACAAGAAATCTACTTCCCCATCTTTGAGAAGTATTTAAAAAAGCACGATTTACCGCAAGAACTCAAGTACCTGCCCATTATTGAGTCAGGCTTAAACCCAAAAGCGACTTCTGGTCCTCAGGCCGTTGGCCTTTGGCAATTTATGGCTCCGACAGCGCGCGAAAGAGGATTGAAAATCGACTGGTACATTGACGAACGCATGGACCCAGAGAAGTCTACGGAAGCTGCATGTCTATACATCAAATGGCTTTATGGTGTTTTTAAGGATTGGAAGCTTACCCTGGCGGCCTACAACAGCGGCATTGGCAACGTAAAAAGGGCTATAAGAAGGTCTGGCAATAAAAACGACTTTTGGAAAGTGTATCGCTTCCTGCCAAGAGAGACTCGTTCTTACGTCCCGCAGTTCGCAGCAATAGTCTATGCGATGGAATATGCTGACGTAC
The DNA here is from genome assembly GCA_002477595.1 of Roseivirga sp. UBA7431. Lineage (GTDB taxonomy): Bacteria > Bacteroidota > Bacteroidia > Cytophagales > Cyclobacteriaceae > Roseivirga. The sequence continues at coordinate 4,718 of DLQN01000037.1, read as the reverse complement.
ATAATATTTATACTGAAGACCCTCTCTATCCGACCGATTTCGATAGAGTGAAGACTAACCAGTTCGTTTACTTAAAAGCGTTTGCAGAAGAAAGTGGAATACCGATTGAAACGCTAACACAACTGAATCCTGAAATCAAAAAAGGAGCAATCCCTGAGCAAGCAAAAAACTTTGAGCTTAAAATACCGAAAGCCTATAAAGAAGATTTCATAAAGAATGAAATACAAATCTTGGCAAAAGCCGAGTCTGGCAAATCCGAATTCGAAAAGCTAGCCAAGAATATGCCCGGCGGTACCTTCGGTAAAGAAAAAGTGATATATCGGGTAAGAAGTGGTGATGTGCTTGGAACCATTGCTCGAAAGCATAACGTCCGTCTCGCAGACCTCAAATCTTGGAACAAAATTAGAGGCTCTATGATTAGAGTCGGCCAGAAACTCAACATTTACACTGGTCCAGACTTTTATGAGAAAAGTACCGTGAGATTGGTCAATCAACCTATCCCCGATTCCAAGCTACATATTGTCCAGCCTGGTGACACCTTATGGGATATTTCTCGTATGTACAAGGGATTAAGTATCGATAGAATACGCGAACTCAACAGTCTTAAAAGCAATTCTATCAAAGCGGGAATGCAACTAAGAGTTGGGTAGAATATCGTTATAACTAAACTTTTAGTAGATTTTACTTGTTATTCCTCTCATTAATCATTTGTTTGTGAATAGACTAAATTTGTGACTATGAAAAAGGTTTTTGCCCTTCTGTTTTTAGTAACCCTAGTTGCCTGTGGTGGAAAAAAAGGCGACCAAGAAGTAGGCGATGGAAAAGCGAAAAATACATCGTTCCTACCAGATGCTTCTGGCGAAACTGGTGAAATTGTTATCATCATTAATAAAAGAAAGTATGACGGTGCTTTAGGGGATGCCATCAAAGAAGTATTTCGCGAAACCGTACCTGGTCTTACCAGGCCAGAACCAATGTTCACTATTCGAGTAATCGAACCTTTCGAATTCAATAGAATCTTCAGAGTGGCGCGAAATCTAGTGTATGTTACGTCATTTGAAGGAACTTCTGCTGCAGACAAGTGGCTGCAAGGCACGTTCAGCGAAGCCTCTAGAGAGCGTATTGTGAATGATCCTGAGCTATTTATGCAAACCTCAGAAAACAAGTACTCAAAAGGTCAAAAGATCCTTCAGGTTTTTGCCAAAGACGATGCAACACTGATCAAAAACTTAAAAGAAAAGAGAGCCCTCGTTCAAAACTTTTTCAACATCGCTGAAAAGGAACGATTGGCTAGCACCATAAAGATGTCAACTGCATCAAAGACGATCCTTAGAAAAGTAAATGACAGACTGGGTATCAACATCAAAATCCCCGCTGGCTATGAGCTTTCTATTCTAGAGGATGATTTTATGTGGGTAAGGGCATTACCAGCAGTCGGCCCAAGCAAAAACCTGTTTGTCTACAGCAAGCCCTATACTTCTCAGGATGAATTCAAATATGAAAACATTATTAAGCTGCGTAATGAAGTTGGTAAAAAATACATTTATGGTGACCCTGAAAACAAAGAATCATTCATGATCACTGAGACGGAGTACATGGACCCAGTTTTTAGAAACATCAACTTCAATGATCAGTACACGGTAGAAATGAAGGGTGCCTGGAAGACGAATAACTTCTCTGTTGGAGGCACATTTGTAAGCTACACATTCGTAGATGAAACGACAGAAAGGCTTTACTATATCGAAGGCTTCGTTATTCACCCGAGTGAAGACCATAGAGAGCTAATTAGAGAAATGGAATCTCTCTTAACTACCTTTAGAGTCAGCTAGTGAATTTCATCCTCAATTGATTGAGGTTAAGGTATTCTTCTTAATTTTAAACATTATGGCAACTTAGACTTGCCATTTTTGTTTTTAGCTCCTTTAACCAAAACTATGTTCGCTTATCTCAAGGGAAAATTGGCTCACAAAGACCCTACTTTTGTCATTTTAGACATTAATGGCGTTGGATACGAAGTAAAAATATCTCTCAACACTTTTTCAAAGATCAAGGACCAAGAGAATATTCAACTTTTCACTCATTTTCATGTCAAAGAAGACGCTCAGATTTTATTCGGCTTTGCAGATATATATGAAAAACAAACCTTCTTACACTTAGTATCTATCTCCGGTGTTGGTCCTTCAACAGGCCTAATGGTACTTTCATCACTGACCCCTCAGGAAGTTGAGCAAGCAATATTAAGTGAGGATGTAGGGACTATTCAGGGAGTAAAAGGCATTGGGACAAAGACCGCGCAACGCATCATATTAGAACTGAAAGATAAGGTCGGTAAAGACAACTCTGGAGGTGACTTACTGAATCTTCCAATTTCTCGTCAAAATACTACACGAAATGAGGCACTAGCAGCGTTAGTAACTCTAGGCATTAATAAAGCTGCTGCACAGAAGAGCGTAGATAAAATTTTGAAAGGAAGCTCCAGCGATATAAGCCTTGAAGATTTGATAAAACTAGCACTCAAAGCAGCGTGAGGTATTTTCTTAACTCTTGATACAGCAATACAAGAAAATATTAGTCCTCGCATTTTTTAGCGTGATGCTTTCTGGCATTTACACACCATCCTATGCCCGATACTTTCAAAACCAGGATACAACAAAGACCAAGACCGATACGACAAAATATGTCAAGTCTGCTTTTCCAAAATACCGACCGCTTTATCCACTAGGAGATCCATTATACAGACGTCCACTAACGTCTCCATTATGGTTTAATAATGGAAGCTTTCTTAATAAGACAATAACACTAGATACTGGAAAAAGCCTTGTATTCAGCGAGCAAATTGGCCAATCGCTTTATCGCCCCGCTACCCTTGTACCTTTTGATCAAGCAGTACAAAAACGATTGGAACAAGGCAATAGAGAATTCTTCAGAGAAAAGTCTAAAGCCCTCGATGGTGAAAGTGCCATCAGTAATAGAGGCCAGCTCATTCCACCGATCGCCTTGAACCCATTCTTTGATCGCCTATTTGGTGGAGACCAGATACTCATCACCACAAATGGTTTTGTACAGCTTGATTTAGGTGGAAGATTCCAACGGGTAGATAACCCCGCAATTCCAATTCGTCAGCAGCGTAACGGAACCTTTGAGTTTGATCAAAACATTCAGATGAACTTGTCAGGAACCATTGGGTCAAAACTTAGGCTCAATGCCAATTTTGATAACAATAATTCCTTTGACTTTGAAAATGAGTTAAAAGTAGAGTTCAGTGGTTTAGAATCAGATATTATCAAGTCGCTAGAAATTGGTAATGTCAGCATGCCCATCGCAAATAGCCTAATTCAAGGTGGTCAGAATCTTTTTGGCTTTAAAACTCAATTACAATTTGGTCGGCTTTACGCCACAGTCTTGGCAGCGTCACAACGCGGTAGTTCAGAATCTATTGAAATTGACGGTGGCGTTCAGCGTAACGAATTCGAAATTAGAGCTTCGGACTATGATGAGAATCGCCACTTCTTCCTTGGTCAATTTTTTCGCAACAACTACGAAAGCTGGAACCGAAGCATTCCGTCTATCATCTCTGGACTACAGGTCAGTAGAATTGAGATCTACGTACTAAATCGCACGAGTAATACCCAAACCTTAAGAAACTTTGTGGCATTAATGGACCTTGGTGAAGGCGATGTCTTCCAAGACGGTAATGCATTTGTGGGTAGTGGTGCTAGCAATGCCCCAACAGGCAATAATGTAAACAGCCTTTTCCAAAACCTTCAAAACAACCCAAGTCTTAGGCAGTCAGACCAAGTAAGCACTATTCTTGAAGGTCAAGGTCTTGAAAAAGGCCAGGATTTCGAACGTGTAACTGGCGCACGTAAACTCGACCCTTCGGAGTACACCTTCAATAGAGAACTTGGTTTTCTCTCGCTTAGCAGACAATTAGTCAATGATGAAGTACTAGCTGTTTCTTACGAATACAACTTCCGTGGCCAAAACTTAAAGGTTGGTGAACTCACTGAAGACTATCAGAATAGAACTGAAGATGAAGTCATTTTCTTGAAACTATTACGTCCGAGTAAAATCAATACCAGAGTGCCTACATGGGACTTGATGATGAAAAACGTCTATAACCTCAATGCTGCTCAAATCGAACGTGAGTCTTTCCAATTAAGAGTGATTTATAGAGATGATGATACCGGAATTGATAACCCAAGCTTACATGAAGGACAGAATACAAAGGATATTCCGTTGATTGAAATCATGGGGTTGGATAAGCTGAACCAAAATGGCGACCCTCAAAAGGATGGTAATTTTGACTATGTCGAAGGAATTACTATCAACCAAGACCGTGGATATATGATATTCCCGAAACTTGAGCCTTTCGGAAGAACTCTTGAAGATCAGTTTTTACCAAGCGAGCAGTTCTTAAAGCAAAAATACGTCTTTGATACCCTTTACCGTACCACAAAAGCGGATGCACAATTAGTCTCTAGATTGGATAAATTCTTCATTAAAGGGAGCCTTCAGTCTGGTTCATCCAGTGAGATTAACCTAAACGCTTTTCAAGTAGCCGAAGGTAGCGTGGTTGTAACTGCTGGAGGAACTCCTTTAGTCGAAGGACAGGACTTTCAGGTAGACTATGCGCAAGGCAAGGTCACTATCATAAACCCATCCATACTGAACTCAGGAAAGAAAATCAGAGTGACGTATGAAAAAGCAGACCTCTT
>DLQN01000072.1 GCA_002477595.1 Roseivirga sp. UBA7431 | reverse complement strand
TCACTTTCATAGAATAGCTTCAATAAACCATCCTGCTTGCTCACGTTAACAAGAGAACTGTCTGGTCCATCATAGATCACAACTGATGCATTAATAGGCAACCTAGTTGTTTCATCCAGCACAAAGGCTTCAATCAAAGCGATCTTCTTAATTGCAAACACTTCTTTCGGGACCTTAAACCTGTTGATAGTAATCCGGCCCGTTTCATTTGTCGAGCTGTAGTAAGCCCAGCCCTGCGGACTCACGCTATATCCAACCTGATCAAATGCATTATTAATAGGATAACCGAGGTTCTTAGGCTCACTCCATCGCCCACCCTCAATATTTGAAACAAAAAGATCCAGCCCTCCCATACCCAATCGACCTTTCGAAGCAAAAAAGAGCGTTCTGGAGTCTGCATATATATAAGGAGAAATATCATCATACATCGTATTGATCTCAGCCCCTAAGTTGATTGCAGGGCTCCACCCTTGGTCTGTGCGGCTGCTTACCCAAATATCTCCTCCTCCCATTCCGCCTGGACGCCTACTCACGAAGTAGAGCATTGATCCATCTCTACTTAATGAAGGTTGAGAATCCCAATTAGGGCTATTGACGGCATCACTAAGCAATTCAGGGGCAGTCCAATCATTCGCTTGAAAATAACTGACGTAAAGGTCACAGCTACCAATATTATCCGGAAGATTACATGCGGTAAAAACCAATGTCGACCCATCGAGTGAAACTGAAGCGGTTCCCTCATTGCGATCTGTGTTAATTTTTCCAGAAATAGGTTCAGGCTTCGTCCAAGTACCATTGATAAAAGTACTTGTGTATATATTCTCTCCTCCGCTCCCTTTATTCTCTCTCACCGTAAAGACGAGTTGCTCAGAAAAAGTGATTGATGGAAAGTACTGCCTATCGAACTCATTGATTGGCTTTGGTAATTCTTCAAACTCAATCGGCACTGCATTGGCCATTTGGTCCATAGCAAAATCAATGGATTGCGTTAATATGGAAACAATTCGTTCTGGTAAACCATAGACCGCTCCTTCGATATCAGCAACATAAGAGGCCGCCTCTTTATAATTGCCAAGCTCATATTGATAATTTGCTTGATCAGACAACACCCGATTTATAAACGTTTGTGCTAAACTTGATCGATACTTGGCCAAAACGGATTTCGATTCTTGAAATTGGTCGCGCCTTAAGTAAACTTGATGGAGTAGTAAAATTGCCTCATCGAAACTCTTGTCTCTTTTTAAGGCTGCTTGTAGTAAGCTTTCAGACTCGAAGAGGTTTCCAATTTTGCTCAGCTCTTGCGCTTGATAGAAGGATTCAATAGCCTTTTTGTTTTTAGAATGCAGGTTTTGAGCCGAAAGGCTTTGGGCAAAAACAAATAAAACGATGGCTATAATTAATCGCAACACTATGGAATCTGCATAAACTTATGTGTTTGTAGCGAAATTTTCCACTGAGGGTTGTCTTTTACGTAATCTATTATTTCCGGAAGCACTGTTTCGGACTTGTCCCATTCTGGCTGAAGGTATAGCAAACAGTCAGGATTTACCCTTGCAGCGTGCTCTTCAGCCCATTTGAAGTCACTCTTATTGTAAACTACAACCTTTAGCTCATCAGCTACCTGATAAAACTCTTCTCTCGGCTTCATAAACTTCTTAGGAGAAAAGCATATCCAGTTCCAATCACCACTCAGTGGGTGTGCACCTGAAGTTTCGACATTAGTCTGTAAACCATTTGCCTTTAGCGCATCGGTTAGTTCTAATAAGTCGTACATCAGTGGCTCGCCTCCTGTGACAACAGCTAAACGCGTTGGATATTGCTTTGCTTCGCTTACAATTTGCTCGATTGATTGCTTGGGCCATTTATCGGCATTCCAAGAATCTTTTACATCGCACCAAACGCAACCGACATCGCAGCCACCTAGTCTTATGAAATATGCAGAATTGCCCGAGAAGTGACCCTCGCCTTGAATTGTATAAAAAGCTTCCATGACCGGAAGCGCATTGAGTTCTTTCGTCATAATCAATTTTTTAAAGCAGGTGTTGAAACTGCTATGGGTTTAGACCAATTTCTGATTGGCCAAGTATGTATTCCACAAAAGTGAAGCGATGGTCATTGGACCAACCCCACCTGGAACAGGTGTGATATAACTACACTTAGGTGCTACTTCATCAAATTTTACATCGCCTTTTAGCTTGAAGCCCGATTTCGTTTTATCAGACGGAACTCTGTGAATCCCTACATCGATAACAACGGCTCCTTCTTTTACCATATCAGCAGTTACAAAACCTTCTCGGCCAATGGCAACGATCAATATATCAGCTTGCGCACAAATTTCTTTCAAATTTTGCGTTCGGCTATGGCAAAGTGTAACCGTAGCGTTACCTGGATTTGAATTTCTAGACATCAACACACTAATTGGCGTACCGACCGTATGGCTTCTTCCAATGACTACACAATGCTTTCCAGAAGTCTCGATTCCATTCCGCTCCATTAAAAGCATCATACCTTTTGGCGTAGCCGGTAAAAGTGTTGGCAAGTCGAGCAACATCTTACCCAAGTTCGAAGGATGGAAACCATCAACGTCTTTATGCGGCAAGATCGCTTCAACCACTTTATGCTCATCAATCTGTTTGGGTAATGGTACTTGAACAATGAATCCATCAATTTCTGGATCGTTGTTTAGCTGATCAACCGTAGCCATTACTTCTTCTTCGGAAGCATCTTCTGGAAGGTGAATAAGCGTAGAGCCAAAACCAATCTGTTCGCAAGCTTTTACCTTGGCATTCACATAAGTCTTACTAGCACCGTCTTCTCCAACCAAAACGGCTGCCAAATGTGGTGCTTTTCCACCCTTGGCTTTAATCTCTGCAACTTTGTCCGAAAGCTCATCCTTAATTGATTGAGAAGTGGCTTTTCCGTCTAATAGCTTCATAGTGTTCTATGTTTTAATACTCAGCAAAACACAACTGATTTTTTTAATAATTGAAAGCCCTGCGGACCGAATTAATCAAGTTTAAGAACGGCCATAAAAGCTTCCTGCGGAATCTCCACATTACCTACTTGACGCATTCTCTTCTTACCTTTTTTCTGTTTATCCAATAGCTTACGCTTACGCGAAATATCACCACCATAACACTTGGCTAAAACGTTCTTACGTAGCGCTTTGACACTTTCTCGTGCTATAATTTTTGATCCAATCGAGGCCTGTATTGCAATGTCAAACATTTGACGTGGCAATAATTCTCTAAGCTTCTCGCAAAGTCGTTTACCCCAGTCATAAGCCTTATCTCTGTGTACTACGGCAGAAAGTGCATCTACCGTTTCACCGTTGAGCATCACATCAAGTTTCACAAGGTTAGATTGCCTGAAACCAATCAACTCATAGTCTAAAGAAGCATAACCTCTTGAGATGGTTTTTAGCTTGTCGAAGAAGTCGAAAACGATCTCAGCCAATGGCATTTCAAAGGTCAATTCTACACGATCAGATGTCAAATAAACTTGATTCATTATTTGCCCTCTTTTGTCCATACAAAGGCTAATAATTGGCCCTACGTATACTGACTTAGAGATAATCTGTGCCCTTATAAAAGGCTCTTCTAAACGTGCTGTGACATTCGCCTCTGGTAGTTCGGATGGTGCATTGACTAGCTTCAGAGAATCATCCGTCATTATGGCATGGAATTGTACTGAAGGAACGGTAGTGATCACCGTCATGTCAAATTCACGCTCTAATCTTTCTTGTACAATCTCCAAATGGAGCATGCCTAAGAAACCACATCGGAAACCAAAACCAAGGGCGGCTGAAGTTTCAGGCTCCCACACCAATGATGCGTCATTGAGTTGCAGTTTCTCCATTGAGGCTCTTAATTCCTCAAATTCAGAAGTTTCAACCGGGTAGATTCCCGCAAAAACCATCGGCTTCACATCCTCAAAACCTTTGATCAATTCTTGGGTCGGGTTATCAACGTGGGTGATGGTATCACCCACTTTCACTTCTTTGGCTACCTTAATACCTGAAATGAGGTAACCCACATTTCCAGCACTTATCTCTAGTTGCGGATCTTGCTGAAGCCGTAGAATACCAATCTCATCTGCATTGTAAGTTTTATCGGTATTGACAAACTTAATCTTATCGCCTTTTCTAATCGTTCCATTAAAAACACGGAAGATTACCTCAATCCCTCGGTACGAATTAAACTGAGAATCAAAAATCATTGCCTGAAGTGGCTTTTTTGGATCACCTTTTGGAGCAGGTATTTTTTCTATGATGGCCGCAAGAATTTCTTCTATTCCCAAACCTTCCTTACCACTCGCGTGGATTACGTCCTCAGGATCACATCCTAGAAGTTCAACCACTTGGTCTGTCATTTCTTCTGGCATGGCGCCAGGAAGATCTATCTTATTCAACACTGGAATTATTTCCAAGTCGTGTTCTAAGGCTAGATATAAATTTGAAATGGTCTGGGCTTCTACTCCTTGCGATGCGTCTACAATCAATAGTGCACCCTCACAAGCGGCTATAGACCTTGATACCTCATAAGAAAAATCCACGTGACCTGGGGTGTCGATCAGGTTAAGGATGTACTTCTCTCCTTTGTAGGTATAGTCCATCTGGATGGCATGTGATTTAATGGTAATACCACGCTCACGTTCCAAATCCATATTATCCAACAACTGATTTTGCATATCACGATCACTCACTGCACCAGTGGTTTGTAACATCCTATCTGCCAAGGTGCTCTTCCCGTGATCAATATGTGCGATTATGCAAAAATTTCGTATTCTCTCCATGCTTTCTTAACGAACTGCAAAAATAGAAAAAAGCGGATGATTTGCTTTGTAGCGATAACCTTTAATTTTGCAGCTATGTTATTGGCTGACAAGAAAAAGAAAGAGAATATTTCAGAGTACATCATCTATATGTACCAGACGGAATTATTGATTAGAAACTTTGAGTTTGATATCGACAAGATCAAGGTGCACGTATTTGGAAATATTCCAGATCGGAAGATGAGCCCGGAGACGAAAGAGGAGATTTTCTCATGGCACCGTCAGGTTATCGCTGACATGCAGTCTGAAAAACTAGAAAAAGAAGGGCACCTTTCCTATGTGCAAGAGGAGGTTCAGAAACTCTCGGACCTAAGCCTTAAACTATTGACGGAAAACGATGACTATCAAGCAGTTTTTAATCAGGCAAGACCCGCAATTCGAGAGAATATCATTGCTTCTAAAGGCCTTATTTCCAACCCAATACAGGCCTGTCTAAACGGAGTTTTTGGTTTGCTAATTGCTCGTATGAATGGTACTAAAATTCCTAATGAAATTATGTCACAAGTAGAGCACTTTGGTAATGTGCTTTCTTATTTAAGCCATGAGTCGAGAATTAGTAAGGCTTAAAAAAATTGGATAAAAGCTATTGAAGGATCATGATTTTCATGTAAGGCTACTGTAATAATGGCTTTGCACCTACTTAACTATTTTCTGATCAAACGGGCCAAGTACTGCCCATTTTCGTCTGAATGCAGGAAATAAACGTACCAACCAAGTGCATCGGCTTCTAGTGCAAGCGTGTCCTTATCAAAGTATACCCAATCGAACCACTCTCCTTTTTTCTCTTTAAACTCATATTGAAAACTTACCTCTCCAAAGTATTTATCTTTCGGTAGTTCCTCCCCTTCGTAAAGGTATTTCACATCACTGCTATCTAAAATAATCTGACCCTCTGGCTTTAATAACTTATCTGCCTGACTTAAGAAGTCTTTTAATCGATCCTTCTTGCCAATAAATCCTAAGCCGTTCATCAAACAGATCAAGGTGTCGAACTGACTATCAGTCATTTCGAAATAATCAGCTACTCTGGCGTCAGTCACCTGAGAAGCACTCATGATTTCTACTGCAGCAGCACTCGTATCTATTGCCGTAACTTCATATCCCATTTGCTGCAAACAAATAGCATGGCAGCCAGTACCTGCCCCAATATCTAAAACATTTCCCTCGCATACAGAAAGCGCCAT
>DLQN01000019.1 GCA_002477595.1 Roseivirga sp. UBA7431 | reverse complement strand
TGGCTTAATTGAATCTGTTTTAAGTAAGCTTGAATATCGCTAAACAATGCTGTCCTCAATTGCGTATTACAGTATGGTCAAATAAAAACATCGAATCAAAGTCAACCTTTTCCAAGTGTAATCGACTTATAAGAGAATAAGGTCTCAAACTGTGACTACCATTGATTCATTGACTGTTATTATTAACCTGGAGGAGCTTGAAGACCCAGACGAGGAGGGGCGATTCTTTAATGTATTGTTCTATGCTTCTGAGCCACAGGACAGAAAAGACCAATACTTGTTCAAGTTTTACCGTGACGGAGAAATCGTTAGAGATTTTCCAACCGATATTTATTTTACTGATGATGCGTTGTTAGGCGAACGAATTGATGATTTAGAGATTGCAGGGTTTTATGCCGAAGGAGATCTAGTGACTGTAGAAATGTACAGTTTAACGCAAGAGGCTTACGTCTTCTATTCTGACCTCTTTAACCTTTTGAATAATGATGGAGGCTTGTTCAGTCCGCCTCCAGCAAACCCAAGAACAAACTTAAGTAATGGGGCGATAGGCTATTTCCAAGTGAGTTCACTCGATTCAGAAGATAAGTTAATCGCTGATCCCGGGAATTAACATTAACCCTTTTTCGTCCAACTTCTAATCATGTGTTTTTAGGCTATTGTGATTAAATAGTAGTTCTTTTTGCCTTTTTGGGCGAGGAAGTACTTGTTCTGAAGTAAGGTGATTTCAGGTTTGGCATTCATATCTTCGATTTTCACCTTATTGATAGATATACCACCACCTTGTAACATTCTTCTAGCTTCTCCTTTTGATGGAAAGATGACGCTTTGAGTAACCTCCGATAATAAGTCGATGTAGTTTGAAGTATTCTCAAACTCAGAAGATTGAATAGTGACTTGAGGTACTCCTTCGAATACTGAAAGTAACGTAGCCTCATCCAATGATGCCAAGTCTTCGGTAGTCGATTTCCCAAAGAGTATCCCAGAGGCTTTAATGGCCATCTGTAGGTCTTCTTCTGAGTGAATCCGTCTAGTTACGTCCTCTGCTAATGCTTTTTGTAAAGTACGCATGTGAGGTGCTTCAGCATGCTGCTCTTCTAGGGCTTCAATCTCACCCTTTTCTAGCAAAGTGAAAATGCGAATGAAGTTACTTGCGTCTTCGTCTGAAGTGTTCAGCCAGTATTGATAGAATTTATAAGGAGAGGTCTTCTCTTTGTCCAACCAGATGTTTCCTCCTTCGGACTTCCCGAATTTAGTGCCGTCAGCTTTTTTGATAAGTGGTGCGGTTAAAGCAAATGCTTCGCCTTGAGCCTTTCTTCTTATCAATTCAGTTCCTGTAACAATGTTGCCCCATTGATCGGAGCCACCCATTTGAATCTTACAGTTGTTGTTTTTGTAGAGGTGATAGAAATCGTAGCCTTGAACTAATTGGTAGGTAAACTCAGTAAACGACATGCCGCTCTCCAAACGATTTTTTACGGAGTCTTTCGACATCATATAGTTCACGGTGATATGCTTACCTACATCTCTGATGAACTCAAGAAATCCCATTCCTTTAAACCAATCATAGTTATTGACAATCTCAGCTGAGTTATCTCCACAATCGAAGTCTAGAAACTTCTCTAGTTGCGCCTTTTGACCTGCTAGGTTGTGGTTGAGTACATCCTCAGCTAATAATTGACGCTCAGCAGACTTTCCGGATGGATCGCCTACCATGCCAGTGGCTCCACCTACTAGGGCAACTGGTTTGTGCCCTGCTCTTTGGAGATGTACAAGCAACATAACAGGCACTAGATTGCCGATGTGTAATGAATCTGCTGTCGGATCAAATCCGATATATCCAGAAGTCATTTCTTTTGATAACTGCTCTTCTGTGCCAGGCATTATGTCGTGGATCATTCCACGCCATGTCAATTCTTTTACCAATTGGTTACTCATAAGGTACTACGATTTGAAGGGTAAATATAGAATATGAAAGGAGAGAGGGAAAGGAAAAAGCCCGGTTCTACCAAGCTACTCCTCCGTAATTGTCTTTACGCTCTTCATCGTCATTAGATGTAGTGGCCGTAAATGTGATTTTCTGTGTTGATCTAGAGGGTGAATTGCTGTTTAACTCAGGCATTTCTACTTCAGAGCCAACGTTTATTTTACCATTCATTTCAGCTCCATTCTCAACAGAAATACGCTTAGCATAGATTTTACCAAATATCTTAGCCGCCTTAGAAAGATGTAATAATCCGCTTGCCAATACGTCTCCATTCACATAGCCATCAATGGTAATGTCAGTACCACTAAGGTTTCCACCAATCTCACCATGACTTCCAATGATAATCTTCTCATCAGAGATCAAGTCTCCCGTTACATAGCCATCTACGCGAATGCTATGCTCGGATTTCATGTTCCCGGAAATCATAGAACCTTGGCGCACCTGCGTGATGTAGGTGGATGGATTAACTGAAGATGACTCTTTCTTACTCATTAGTAATCAGATGGATTTGAAGATGAAGGCTTTGAATTATTGTCGTCAAATACTGAAAGAATAGTCGTTGCATTTCCAATATCTAGGCCTACTGCATTACTTTTTACACCACCGTTTAGTTGTGCAGAATTGATGCAATAACCTCTACTTGCTAGCGTTTGAGGCTCCTCTGCGACTTGAAGGTCAAGTATGTCTTGGAACTCTTTCTTGAAGCAGTCTACCAGTCCAGGGTACAATGCACCACCTCCTGCGAGGAACATCTCATGTGAGATAGTAAAGTCATTGTCATTGAATGCTTTTCTCATAGCAGGAGAAATAACATCTTCATAGTATTGCTTTAATACTTTGTCTCTAATCTCCTTAATATCAATACGTTTTCTGTTCAAAAAGATAACTCCTTTTTGGAAAGCCGCATCGATTTGATGTTCTGTCTTAAGCTCTAGATAGTAAGTCTTAGCTAGTTCTTGTTCAAGCAGATTAACTGCGTAGCGAAGGCCATAAGTTGAAAGTGATGTTCTTTGGACGATACCACCTTCAGTACTCAAAAGTCCCTCAAGCGTACCGTAACCTAAAGACAGCACAAAGAAATTATCACTTGCTTGTTGCGTGCCTTTTCTCAGTGCAATCGCACAATTAATAACCTCTGGGATTACCTGTACATTTTCTATCTCAACTTGAACGTTTTTTCTTGTTCCACCACCATATGTAGCTGCGTCATATTCTATCACATGTTGCGCATGGATCAATTTTGATGCAGTCTCTTTGTAGAGTTGAAAAGTAGAGAATGGGAATCCTGTTGAAAGCGTTAAAGGATTACCTAATTTTTGGTTAGCGATCAGCATATCTGATTTTAAAAGTAGGTGGTAATCAAGCTCATCAGGAGCACTGTTGATGTTTCTATGTGGAGAAACTCCTTCAGTAAGTGCAAGGTTACCAACCACGTAACCCTCACCGTTGTGATATATCTTCAAACCGTTTATTAGGTCTGGAGAGACGTTTCTTAAATCCGTATTGTTTCCCTCGAAGACACTTGGGAATGTATAAGTCTTGAACATGTTATGCGCTTTGCTCTAGTGAAATTGCTAACAATAAATGAATAGCAATAATACAATTAAATGACCATTGAAAGCCCATTTGGCTAATAAATTCAGCGGAAGTTCCGAAATACTTTTGAGATATAAAATTCAAAAGGTCTTATTGATTTATGACTAAGGCTAATCTTTTGTTGTTCCCGTTTATGGACATTCTTGTTATTCCATTGGCTCCCATTTCTCCTAAGTCCATTATTTCTTGCCATTCTTGATCTCTTATAGGGTTATAGGACATTAGTTTGCTTCCAACACTTGTGATATAAGTGCCTTCTTGCGTAATGGCCCAGTCGCTGGCTCCGACTGGCTTTTTAATGATGGGTTTTAGCATTTTACTGACCCCATTCAATACATGAATCATCACATCTCCATTTTCTTCGCGCCTTTCAAAAGTAAAGTCAGGGCTGTCTGGCACTACTTTAATCGTTCTTCCTACGTTGCTAGTAATGATTTTGTCATCTACATCATTAGGATTGGCCAAAACCAAACTTGCAGGGTCTCCCAAGACAAACATTAAGACTTGATCCATATTCCATGCGAAATATCCTACCGGAGCTATCTTTTCGAAAATAAGTTGAGGTGACGCCTTGCCGTCCATAGGGAAGAGCCAGAGTCTCTGAGTACCATCTTCTTCTACTCTGACCGTAGCAAAGCTATTGTAGCGCTCCATAGGAAAAGGAGAGTATTCGCTCGTTTTAGTATTCGTTAGGTTAGTGATCTTATTGTCGTACAGGTCGACAATCATAATGTCGTTTTGATCCTTGTCGAAAGATGAATAGAGGATGTAATCATTGTTGAAGAAGGCCGGTTGATTGTCATAGCCTTTGCGCTTCGTAACATTCTTACCTTTTGAAAGGCTGATCTTTCCCTTCTTTTCTTTTAAGTCAAAAACAAAAATATCAGTTCCGGCTGGGGGAGTTTGTGCTAAGCCAAAACTCGTAAAGGCTATTAAGATGATACATGAAAAAAGTGTCTTCATAATTTATTTCTTGGTTGTTCGAAAGTAGTCAAATGATTTTTATTCAAATAGGGTGATTGTATGAGTGGTTAAAAATTGTTGGAATAAATAATTGAAGACATACTATTTAAACAATTGATTGATAGGTGTTTGATTGTATAATTTCGCTCGATGCTCATTTTTTGAGCAATGTGATTTTGAGGTAATTCATCATCCTTTTTTGAGAACTTTATCCGATGTGATTAGTTAACAACCCATAGAATGATGGAACTACTCTCAAGCACAGAACTGGATGCTTTTCGTGAACTTCAAGATCCTCTAGCGGATCATGTCATCTCGAAATATTTTCCGGCAGACAAAAATTTACTACAATCACATTTGAGTGCCTTGGTCACTAACAGTGACTCATTACCGAGTGATGCAACTGAAGAACTTAAGGTACTCTATGCGGCTATGAAAGAGACTGCGAGTTCCTTTGACGTGGATGACTTGGCAGCAGGGCAAAGTTTTTTCAGTGAACATGCTTCTGATATTATGTTGTTGTTAGGCTTTCTAAGTCTTCCTTACTGTTATACTGCTGCTTATGGTGCAGAGGTATTGGTGAAGTCTAAGCGCATCTTAGAAGACCCTGCCACGCGCTTGATGGATACAGCTACGTTTGTATTCGATGTGACAAGTAAAGGTGCTTTTAAGCCAGAAGGAAAGGCATTGGTGGGTATTTTGAGGGTTAGGTTGCTGCATGCTGCTACCCGTTGGTATATTAATCATTCAGGTGATTGGGATAGCACTGTGATGGGTCAGCCTATTAATCAAGAAGATATGGCAGGTACCAATTTATCCTTCTCTCTGATGGCTGTCCGTGGCTTACGCAAGCTCGGTAAGTTACTTGAGCCAGAAAAAGCTTTCAACTACATTAATTACTGGAATAAGATTGGCCTTTTGTTGGGACTCAAGCCTGAATTGTTGCCAGAGAGTAACAAAGAAGCGTTTCATTTGGAGAAACAGATTAGAGGTAGGCACTTTAGGTCTTCCGATGCAGGCCTTAAACTGACTAAGTCACTTTATAAGTATTACGAAAAAGCAGTCGCTGACACACCCCTAGACGGTTTGACTAAGTCATTTATGATTTACCTATTAGGAGATAAAGTGGCGAGTCAGTTGGGTTTAGAGATTGGCAATTACGACCGTATTGTCTTTAAGCCTTATCAATTGTTTTTCAATTTCAAGAATTTCTTTTTCGATTCACAAGACTCGTATGCTAAGGCTTTTGGACGTTTTAAGACGTCTCAAGCAATTAAGTAATTGCTTAATTAGCTTTTGATTATCTGCTTATTGAAAAGGTTTTGGTCAATGATGGGTAGAAGAGGATATCAATTGATTCTTTGAATGATAGGGTTAAAGGCTTTGGAAGCCACAAGTACCTTGTCACCAATACTAAGGTTTTCAGCTTCATCTCGTTCAGAGACCACTTTAATGAGTTCTTTGCCTACGAGTACAGTAAGAATACTGATGACCCCTTCGGCTTGCATGTTGACAATTTCTCCTGTGAATTGAAATTTACCACTGATATTACTGCTGGTCAATAGTGCTGAAGGTTTGCCTTCTTCGATCACTCTACCTTGTTCCAATACTACCAGCGAATCGGCTAGTTTAAGCGTTTCTCCATTGTCATGGGTAACCATTAGGATTGTCAGGTTAAACTCCTTGTGAAGCTCCAATAAATGCTGTTGTAGTTTAGCCCTTATCTCATTGTCTAAGGCCGATAGCGGCTCGTCTAAGAGTAGTAAGCTTGGTTTTTGGACCAATGCCCTTGCCAGTGCCACGCGTTGCTTTTGGCCTCCAGATAATATCTCTGGCTTATGATTTCGTAATTCACCAAGCTCCATGATTTCGATTAAATCATCAACTATACTGGTCGAATCATGCTTGGATAAGGCAAATCGAAGGTTCTCGCCAACGCTCATATTAGGAAAGAGCGCATAGTCTTGAAAGACATAGCCCACCTTACGTTGCTGTATTGGTAGGTCTATCTGCTGGCTGCTGTTGAACCAGGACTTCCCATCCACTTCAATCTGGCCACCATCTGGTTGCATAAGGCCGGCAATTAAACGGAGAAGAGATGTCTTGCCAGCACCAGACTTTCCTTGTATCGCAGTGAATGTGCCTGATGCTAGACGCAAGTCGATTTCAAGATGCATCTTACCATGATTAGAATTGAGGACTTTATTTAGTTGCAGTTCAATCATTTCCAAAACCCTTTCATTCCGCCTCGGTTGAACATGTAAACCAAAATCAATATGGTGAAAGTTATACCCAATAGAATTAATGAGTAGCTGTTCGCCACCGCATAATTAAGAGACTCTACTTCATCATAGATGGCTATTGAAGCTACTTTTGTCTGGCCGGGTATATTTCCTCCAATCATAAGGACAACGCCAAATTCCCCCATGGTATGGGCAAAAGAGAGTACAACTCCGGTTAGAAGTGCTGGTTTGATATTAGGTAATAAGACCTTTGTGAGTGTTTTAAATTTTGATTTACCTAATACGTAGGAAGCTTCTGTCAATGATTTTGGAAGGTTTGAGAGCCCTGCTTGAATAGGATGGACCATAAACGGAAGGCTATAAATGATGGAAGCAAACACCAATCCTTCGAAAGAGAATATGAGCCTTAAGCCAAGCCAGTGATCTAGCCACTCACCAAAAGCGTTGTTTGGGCTGAAAGCTATTAGCAGATAGAAACCTAATACAGTAGGGGGCAGCACGAGTGGCATGCTGATCAATGCTTCTAGTACTGGTTTGAGCCGTGTCTTTGTATTGGCTAGCCAGTTGGCTATGGGTATGCCAATGACTGCTAAAAGTATAGTGGTCACTGTCGCCAGCTTTAATGTCAATATGATCGGCCCCCAATCCACTATTCAGAAAGCATTATTTCGTTCGTCTTTATGAGCGCCTTAACTTTTTTTCCTATTGATAGATTCAAGGTGGATATGGCCTTGGTTGTTATGATGGACGACACCTCGCCTGTTTCAATTTGGAGCACCACCTTGCTGAGTAATTCTGAGGCATCAATGCTAATTATAGTTCCTGAGAGTTGATTTTGCATGCTAATCGAATGCTTTTCGTCCAAACCAATGGCGACCTCGGTTTCTTTAAATATGGCTCTTACAGTATTGCCAACCTTCAAAAGGGGTAATGTGTCGGGCGTGTCAATGACTATAGCAGTGAGCTTATTTGAGCCCGCTAGTATTTCTACTAAAGACAAGCTTCCTGCGGTTTCAATGGATGATATTTTACCTGAGATTGAATTCAATTGACTGTGCTAGAATAACCGAAGTTATTCAAAATTTCCTGACCTTTTGGTGAAAGTATAAAATCAAAAAAGACTTGTGCTGCACTTTGCATTTCAGGTCTTTCATTTAGAATGACCATACTTTGTATGATAGGTTCGTAATCCGTAGTGGGGATTTCATTCCATAAACCTCTTCCTTTGAATGGGCCTGAGAGCACACTGGATTTGGACGTGAAACCAATATCTGCTGCGCCACTTAGTAGAAACTGGTTTACTTGAGATATACTCTCACCGTATACGAATTTATCCTTGAAGAATTGAGAGGGAGGTTGAGAGTTCATGAAATCCATAGAAGCCCGACCATAAGGAGCAGTTTTTGGGTTAGCTACTGCAATTTTGGTGTTCCCCCAATCTTTCTCATTGGCAATAATCTGAGCAGAGTCAAAAGAGGTCCAAACTACTAGTCGTCCATAGGCATAAATTTGAGGTGCATGATTGGCTAATCCCTCTTCAAAAAGCTTCTGTGGATATTTACTGTCTGCTGAAAGAAAGAGATCATAGGGTGCTCCAGCGATGATTTGAGAGGTCAGTTGCCCCGAAGAACCAAGAATAATTTCTACTTCGGTACCGGTAGCGTCCTCGAATTCTTTTTCTAATGGGACTATGACAAACTGCATGTTGGCTGCAGCAGCTATGGTGAGTTTAGTAGTCGATTGATTTGAACAAGCTATACTTGACATTACCAAAAGCAATACTATTACAACTCTTTTCATATCAAACTATCCCAAAGTATCTCCACTGGATGATAAGACTTCCGACTTGTCCCATCTTTGATCTGATGCCTACAACTTGTTCCGGCTGCAGCAATAATCACTTCTTCTGGTTGCTTACGCACCGTAGGGAAGAGGACTAGCTCACCAATCTTCATTGAAACATCGTAATGTTCCTTTTCATAGCCGAAAGAACCTGCCATACCACAGCAGCCCGAAGGAATCATATGCACTTTGAAGTTCTTTGGTAACGAAAGCATCTTTTTAGTCGGTACCATTGACGAAAGTGCCTTCTGATGGCAGTGCCCATGTACTTTGATGGTTTTCGTAGCTTCGGTGAACTGCTCTGATTTGATATGGCCAGCATCAATCTCGTGCGCTAAAAACTCTTCTATTGTGAAAGTATGCTTGGCAATTCGCTTGGCTTCTTCTTGTTTCTTCCCTCTAGTAAGGGTAATGTATTCATCTCTGAAGGTTAGGATGGCCGAAGGCTCAACACCCACTAAAGGAGTTGTTGCGCTAACCAAATCCTTGAAGATTTGAATGTTCTCTTCTGCGAGTGCCTTAGCATCATCTAAAAGTCCTTTAGAAAGCTGTGGCCTTCCCGAATCTGCATGCGGAACGAAGATGACTTGGTATCCGAGCTTGTCGAGTAGCAAAATAGCCTTCTTACCGATTTCAGCATCGTTATAGTTGGTGAACTCATCACAAAAGAAGTAGAGCTTTTTACCTGTGACTTTAGCCTTGAACTCTTTAGTCAACCACTTTGCTAGTGGCTGACGTGCTAGTTCGGGCATGCTGCGCTTTTTGGCAAACCCTACGACAGACTTGGCAATATTTGCGGTGAAAGCATTACCGAATATAAAATCATAAGCCCATGGTGCCATGCTAGCCAGCTTCATGCTCTTTGAAAAGTTGCCGATGCGCTTAGAACGAGTTGGTATGCCGTTTTCTTTGTAATACTGATACTGCCATTCTGCTTTGAGTTTGGCCATGTCTACATTGGATGGGCATTCTGAACTGCAACCTTTACAGGACAAACACAGGTCCATCACTTCTTTGATTTCTTCGTTGGCGAATGGATTCTTGTCGTTTGAATTAGTGAGTATTTCCCGCAGAATGTTAGCTCTTGCTCTTGTCGTGTCCTTTTCGTCCCTAGTGGCCATGTAGCTCGGACACATGGTTCCACCACTTAGCTCTGACTTGCGACAGTCCCCAGATCCATTACACAACTCTGCTGTACGAAGGATGCCATCTGTGGCTGAGAAGTCAAATTTTGTATCGAATTCAGGTGTTTTTTGATCTTTTGAATACCGCAAAGAAGTATCCATGGGAGGGGTATCAACAATCTTATTTGGATTAAAGATATTTTGAGGATCCCAAATCTTCTTTATTCGTCTGACTAATTGATAGTTGTGTTCACCAATCATCTGAGGGAGAAACTCTCCCCTTAAACGACCGTCTCCGTGCTCTCCGGAAAGAGAACCTTTGTACTTCTTAACTAGCTTGGCTATTTCTTCGGCAATGGTTCTGAATTGTCCTTGGCCTTCGGCTGTTTTCAGGTTAATGATCGGACGTAAATGAAGCTCTCCTGAGCCTGCATGTGCATAATGAACCGAATAGAGTCCATGCTTGTCCAAGATTTCATTGAATTCTGCGATGTATGCTGGTAAATCCTCAACATCTACGGCCGTATCTTCTATGACTGGTGCTGGTTTAGCATCGCCAGGAATATTAGATAGTAAGCCTAGGCCTGCTTTTCGAAGATTCCATACTAAGCTTATTTTCTTTCCCTTGATAATGGGGTACGCATAACCCCGACCTTGTGCTTTAAGGTCTTTGATTAAGTCTTTTACTTTTTGATTGGCTTCTTCAGGACTATCTCCATTTAGTTCTACTACTAAGATGGCTTGTGGATCGCCTTCTACGAAGAACCTGAGTGCGTTGTACATCGCATTGCGCTTGGTTGCCTCAAGGATGTAGTGATCCATTAGTTCGCAAGCCGATGGCTTATACTTTAACGCCACCAAGTTTGCCTTGAGGCTATCATCGATAGTCTCGGAGTGAATACATACTAATCGTTTGTTGTCAGGAGGGAGTGGAGTAAGCTTAATCTTAGCGGAAGTCACCAAGCATAGTGTTCCCTCAGAACCCGCGATCAGACTACAAAAATTAAAGTCATTTCCGGCTTCATTGAACGGCTGATGACGAAGGAGCATGTCCAAAGCATAGCCTGTATTTCTTCTAGGAATATCCGCTTTCGGAAAGCCCTCTAAAATCTCTTTTTGATTAGTTTCATCCTTTAGAATTTCCCTTGTTTCAAAGTAGATGTTGTTTTGTAATTTTCCCGAGACAGAAAGCCCATTACAGCGATCTAAGAATGTGCTTTTATTAGTGCCTCCAAACCAAGATTCAGTACCATCAGAAAGGATAGTATTTACTTCGAGTAAGTGTTCTCTTACGCTACCATAAACTACTGAATTAGAGCCACATGAATTATTTCCTATCATGCCGCCAATCATGGCGCGGTTGGCGGTAGAGGTCTCAGGTGCAAAGAAGAAACCAAAAGGCGCTAGTTGCTTGTTCAAATCATCACGAATAATACCTGGTTCTACCCAAGCATAGGCTTCTTTTTCGTTGATTTCAATGACCTGATTAAAGTGCTTTGAAATGTCAACGATGATGCCACTACCCACTACCTGACCGGCTAAGCTTGTACCGGCAGTTCTTGGGATTAATGAGGTGCCAGTGTCACGTGCATAATTGACCAAGGTAATAAGGTCTTCTTTGTCTTGGGGGATAGCTACGGCAAGAGGAAGTTCTCTATAGGCGGAGGCATCAGTAGCGTATAGCTTTCTTGTGGTATTATCAGTAAAGAGGTCGCCTTTAAGGGTGGCCTTTAAATTCGTCAAACTCATCAGACGGCAAATTAGGTGTATTGCTGTTAATCTGGAAGCTTGATGAATTAGAAATTATGATTTCGATTGAATTCAATTGAAAACCAGCATAAACTTCGCCCCCTTACCAATCTCGCTCTCCAGAAGTATATCGCCATCATAGATGTCAATTGCGGCATGTTCAATGTAGCCGACATGATCATGATTCGGAGGTCAGGCCTTAATACTTGTTGTGCCTCTCGACAGAGTGCTAGCGCAACATCGGCATGAATGCTTCTTTCGTGAAACTCATCGAAAATAACTAGGGCTACATTTTCAAGGGCATTGTCGCTTTGAAGAATTCTGGTGAGTATGCCTTCGGTTAACACTTCAATTTTCGTTTTATCAGAAGTTCTATTATCGAATCGAATGCGATATCCAACCGTTTGCCCGACAGGCTCTCCTAGAAAATAGGCCATACGTTCAGCAATCGTTCTGGCTGCCAGTCTTCTTGGTTCGAGCATTAAAATCTTTTTTCCGTCAAGCCAAGGAGCATCGAGTAGGGCAAGGGGAAGCAATGTGCTTTTTCCAGCACCAGGAGGTGCATTGACCACCAAACTGTTCTTTTTAGCCAAATGCGTCTGCACCTCGGAGATGATTTCTACTATAGGAAGGTCTATAGAATTAGGATCGAATTGCTTAGCCATATAGGGCTGCTAAGATAAGCACCTTGCCTTAATCCCACATACTTTGTTGACTAGAGACTGCTGGTGCGCATTTTTCAATGCCTTCCATTTAGCATTTCGAGGTTCCGAACGTGCTCGATGTTGTTGCATAGCGGCAATATATTATTGATAGAACTAATAAAGATTTGGAACAATTTACTGCTTCAGTTTGTATGTTTGTAATAGACAAAATTTCATTATGCTTTACGTTATTTCCCCTGCCAAAACGCTTGATTTTGAAACTCCTTGCGACAAGGAAGTATCTTACCCTCGATTTCAGAAGGAGACTTTAGAATTGATTGGTGCTTTAAGAGAAAGGACTCCCGAGCAGATACAAGAGCTCATGAGCTTGAGTGAGAATTTAGCCGAACTGAACGTAAGTCGATATCAGAAGTTTTCAAGGTCCAAGAATACGAAAAGAGCGAAGCAGGCGGTCTATGCCTTTAAAGGAGATGTCTATCTTGGTTTAGAGGCGGAAGAGCTCTCTAATGAAGACATACACTACGCTCAAGACCATTTGAGGATACTCTCTGGTCTTTATGGGTTGTTGAGGCCTTTGGATTTGATTCAACCTTATCGATTAGAAATGGGTACGCGTTTGGCCTTTGATGATTATACAACCCTTTATAATTTTTGGGCGGATAGGATCGTGGAGCAAGTGAATCGTGACTTGAAAAAGCAAGGGGATAAAGTATTGATCAATTTAGCTTCTCAAGAGTACTTCAAAGCGATCGATAGACCAAGCTTGAAAGCCAAGGTGATCAACATTGACTTCTTGGATCAGAAAAATGGTAAGTATAAAGTGATCTCTTTCTTCGCTAAAAAGGCTAGGGGACTTATGGCCCAATTCATCATCAAGAACAGAATCAATGACGCTGAATCATTGAAGGCTTTTGACTACCAAGGCTATTGGTTTGATGTGGATAGCTCAAATGACAGTAAGTTTGTGTTCAAGCGAGAGGAAGTCTGACTTCGCTGGGATTGTAACGAAGCTTTTTTTACGACCTAGTGATCCTTCGCTAAACTCAGAATGACGAAAAAGAATAATGTTCAACCCAAAAGAAATAGCACAAAGAGATTACTTACCTGAATTTGAGTTTCAAACCTCAAGAAGTTCGGGGCCGGGAGGTCAAAACGTGAATAAGGTTGAAACGAGGGTGAGTTTAAAGTTTTCCGTTCCGAATTCCAGCATTTTAAGTGAAAAGGAAAGGGACCGACTCCTTACGAAATGGAGTAATCGCTTGTCTTCAGAGGGTACGATAGCCATCCATTCAGAACAACACAGAAGTCAGTTAAGGAATAAGGAAGAGACGATTACCTCTTTTCGTAAACTGATTGAACTGGCCTTTTTTGATCCTAAACCTCGTAGGAAGTCAAAGCCTTCTAAGGGTTCCATCCGCAGGCGCTTAGATTCTAAGAAGAAGAACTCAGATAAAAAGTCTAACCGTAAACCTCCTGAATATTAAAAAAGAAAAGCCGACTCATATAAATGAATCGGCTTTAAACTGGGGTTGATTTACTTATTGCCCTCCCTTACGGTTAGGGTTTCTTGGAGTTGGCCATGCTCTTGGCTCACCGTTTCTTGGATTCATCCCTAAGTCCGCTTTATCTCTAGGGAACGTCTTATCATCTTCTGAAGCCATATAGACCATGATAGCAGTTATGATGGCATTGTAACGTACATCGTCAAATACAATCTTGTCGTAAGTGTCTCTGTTCGTGTGCCATGTGTATGTTCCATAATCCCAGCTTAAAGAGCTTAAGCTAAAGCCTGGCGCACCTGCAGCAACGAATGAAGCGTAATCAGAACCGCCACCTCCTGGAGAACCAGGGAAAGTTGTTTTGATTTCAGATTTGTATTTTCTTGGTACAGCATTTAACCATCTGTTAATGAACTCATAAGAGTGTAAGAAGCCTTGACCACTAATGTTAACGACTCTACCTGTTCCGTTATCTTGGTTGAAAAGTGCTTGAAGCCCTGCAACAACTTTAGGATTGTCTTGAACAAATGCACTAGAACCATTTAAACCTTGTTCTTCACTTCCCCAGTGACCAGCTATGATCGTTCTTTTTGGGTTTGGATAGTATTTCTTTAATATTCTCATGGCTTCCATCATAACGATTGTACCTGTACCGTTGTCCGTAGCACCAGTTCCACCATCCCATGAATCGAAGTGAGCAGAAAGCATCACATACTCGTCTGCTTTTTCTCCACCTTTCATTTCGGCAACTGTATTGTAAGTAGGCATTTGGCCTAATTCTTTAGAAGTTACTTCCATTCTAATCGTTGGAATATCACCATGCTCGAGCATTCTGAATAGTGTTCCATAATCTTCTAGTCCAATATCAACTGCAGGAATTCCTTTAGTTCTAGCGCTGAAGATTTTGTTTACACCAAATCCTCTAGACCAGTTTGATTTAAGAATTCCTAAGGCACCAGCATCTTCTAATGCTTGGTCAAGACCTCTTCCGTAACCCGTATTTGCAACACGTTTACGCCACGCAGTGATCGTTTCGCGTTGCAGTTTTTGCATGTTTTCGATAGACTCTTCAGTACCGAATTTCTCCCAGTTATATTCTGGACGTCCTGTTGGTTGAGCTACGTCTACCATTACGAACTTACCCTTTACACTTGGTAACCACGCATCGAATGCGGCTTTGTCAGCTACATCTGGAATCATAGTTACTTGAGCACTAACCGGGCCATCGGTTGCAGCACTCCATGCGAGCGCCATAGCTTCTAAAGTTTTTACACGAGGTTCAATTAGGTCAACGTGAGTGATTCCACGTTCCCATCCACGCCATTCACCCCATTGCTCATTTTTTGCAGAGATTCCCCAGCTTTCGTATTTGGCGACAGCCCAATCGTTGGCAGAGTTCATTTGAGGCGTACCGACCAATCTTGGTCCGTTTTTGTCAAGAAGTTCATAGGCTAATTTTTCAAGCATCGAATTCTCATTCGCTTCTTTGATCATATTGTCGATCACTGTCTTTTGATCCTGCGCCTGTGCAAGAGGGGCAAGCATAATGGTTAGAACAGTGATGAGGGTAAATATTCTTTTCATTCTGGTAGGTTTGATTTAGGAGGTAAGATAGTTACTAATGACTTATCTACACTAACCGATTATATAATCAGAGTTTAGATTCGAATTTCTCCAACAATCGGTTTGTTTGAGTATGAAGTTTCTTTTGAAAGAATCCAGTCCAGCCTAATACTTTTCCGCTAAATCCCAAGGCTTGGCCTGCCCACTGGTGTAAATCAAAACTGTCAGTATGCCTGTATATTAAGCCGTCCTTAAACT
>DLQN01000088.1 GCA_002477595.1 Roseivirga sp. UBA7431 | reverse complement strand
GTGAGCAAAGCCGTTGTTATATATGGTAAAGACTGATTTCGTATTCTGAAATATTGGATCATTCTTATATGTCGTTTTTAGATACATAGGGATCAAACTAGTCATCCAATCGTTGCAATGAACGATATCCGGAGCCCATCCTAATTTTTTAACCGTTTCTAAAACTCCCTTGCAGAAGAAAATAGCACGCTCATCATTATCTTCGTAGAAGTTATTTTCCTTGTCATGGAAAACGGTTTTTCTATGGAAATAGTCTTCGTTGTCTATAAAATAGACTTGAAGTTTTGCATTTGGTATAGAAGCTACCTTAATCACCAATGGCTTCTCTTCATCACCCACTGAAATATTGATACCTGATAACCTAACCACCTCATGTAATCGGTTCTTTCTTTCGTTAATGAGACCGAAACGCGGCACTAAAATTCTAATTTCCATGCCTCTCTCTTGCATTGCTTGAGGTAGTTTTCTTACAAAGTCTGATACCTCAGAGGTTTGAAGAAACGGCTGAATTTCACTTGCTACGTACAGAATTCTTAATTTTGACATACTTTATGGAAATTAAATGAAATCTTTTCCTTGAGAAAGAGCCACAAAATTACGGAATTTGGGTCGAAAATCTTTCAATTTTACAGAAAAAGGCAATATAGTGTCTCTCGCACAGCGTTAATAACCGTTAAAAGTCACTATGGAAATCTGCAGGACAATAATTGAGGTAAGAAACATTCTCCAAAATACTCGAGAAGCCAAAAAGTCAATTGGCCTCGTCCCTACTATGGGCGCCCTTCATCAAGGACACCTGAAGTTAATTGAGGCCTCAAAGAAAAAGTGCGACTTCACAGTCGCTAGCATTTTCGTTAACCCTACTCAATTTAATAACCCAGAAGACCTCACGAAATACCCAAAGACCATTGATGAAGACATTATCAAACTGACTGACACTGGTTGTGATGCTTTATTTCTACCCAGTGATGAAGAGATCTACCCTTCACCCCCTTCCTTGAAAATAAAACTGGATAATATCGGTGAACAGCTTGAGGGGAAGTTCCGAACAGGTCATTTCGATGGAGTGGGTTTAGTAGTTTCTAAGCTTTTCAATATCATACAACCAGACCAAGCGTTTTTTGGTCAAAAGGATATTCAGCAATTCTACATTATTAAGGCACTTGTCGATCAACTCAATTTCCCTATCCAGATGAATATGGTTCCCACTATGCGTGAACCCAACGGCCTAGCCATGTCTTCTCGAAACATGAGACTATCGACAGAGGAATTGATGGAAGCTACCTTAATTATTAAAACCCTAAATAAAGCTCAAGAGAGACTTCTATCAGGAATAGACACCATAACTGTAAGAGCCGAAGTCCAAAAACTTTTCTCTGCCTCTGATCGTTTAGCCCTTGAGTATTTTGAAATTGTGAATACAGATGATTTCAAACCAACACAACAATTGAAAGACAAGGAAAAGATTGCGCTGTGCATTGCAGCTGAAATAGGTCAAGTAAGATTGATAGATAACTTGATGTTAATTTCTTAGTATTGCGCTCGTTTTCAGGAGGAGAAATGCAAATAGAGGTCTTTAAGTCTAAAATTCATCGCGCCAAGGTAACCCAAGCTGAGTTACACTACGTAGGAAGTATCACATTGGATGAATCGCTAATGGGAGCTTCAAATATTATTGAAAATGAAAAGGTACAAATCGTGAACGTCAACAACGGGGAACGTTTTGAAACCTATGTGATTAGAGGAGAAAAGGATAGTGG
Organism: Roseivirga sp. UBA7431; assembly: GCA_002477595.1. Classification (GTDB taxonomy): domain Bacteria; phylum Bacteroidota; class Bacteroidia; order Cytophagales; family Cyclobacteriaceae; genus Roseivirga. Next base: position 29,446 of record DLQN01000088.1, on the reverse strand, counting down.
AACCGTCTGCCTTAATGGCCCTGCAGCCCGCAGAGTTCAAGTAGGAGATGTAATCATTATTGTATCTTATGCTATAATGGACTTTGAAGAAGCAAAAAGTCACAAACCAACGATCATCTTTCCTGACAAGGACAACAAAATAAACTAAATTATCTTTTGAAAGGAAACCCAAAATCCATCATTAAGTATAGTCTTATCCTTTCGATAACGGCAATTCTATTTTGGTACCTATTCAAAGACATCCCCTTCGAGAAGGTTCAAAATGCGCTGAAGGAGTTTAACTACTCTTGGATCCTATTGAGTATAGGACTTTCACTGATAAGCCACTTTTTAAGAGCCTGGAGGTGGAATTTGCTTCTAAAAAGTGCCGGCCACAAAGTAGGCACTTTAAAAAGTTACTTCGCAGTAATGATTGGCTACCTAGTCAACTCTCTCGTACCTCGACTAGGCGAAGTCACCCGCTGCGGAGTGATTAACCGTACCGATAAGGTACCGGTAGCCTTTTCCCTTGGAACAGTCGTTACAGAAAGAGTTATTGACCTCATCATGCTCTTGATCATTTCAGCGATCACCTTCTTTTTACAATTCGATTTACTCCATGGGAAATTCATTTGGGTAAAAAACGCTGCTGTTGAATTCATATCATCCAACTGGTGGCTGCTAATGATGCTTTTTGTTTTAGGTATGATCGGCATCTACGTGATCTTCTTTTCAAAGCTTTCTGAAAAAATCAACTTGGTTCAAAAGGTGAAGTCATTTGTTAACCAGTTACTCGAAGGCATACTCAGTTTAAAAAAACTAAAGAATCAAAAAGGATTTTGGTCCGCTACTATAGGCATTTGGCTGCTGTACTTTTTAATGCTTTACGTCATCACCTTCGGATCGGAAATGACCAAAGACTTAGGAGTTTTAGCTGGCATGTCAATTCTAGTAATGGGAAGTTTTGGCATGGCAACGCCTGCACCAAATGGTTTCGGTCCGTTTCATGCCTTTGTGGCAGGCATCTTAGTCCTTTATGGCATAGAATCTGAGGATGGAAAGATATTTGCGCTCATACTCCATACATCGCAGTATATAACTGTTTTGTTATTTGGATCAATAAGCTTAATCTTAGTGAATACGATGTACAAACCCTCAAAAATTGAAGGAAACAAAGACCAAAATAAAGTCGAAAGAGCATCTAAATGATCTTGTAAAGTCTTGGCAAAGCCAAGGTGACAAGGTTGTATTTTCAAATGGATGCTTTGATATTTTACATTTAGGACATATTGATTACCTAGAGAAAGCTCGCTCATTCGGAGATAGACTAATCATTGGGCTTAATTCAGATAATTCTGTAAGGAAACTCAAAGGAGAAGGGAGACCCGTCAATAACGAGGAAGCCCGTGGACGTATACTTGCAGCTTTATCTTTTGTTGATGCAGTTACCGTATTCAATGAGGAAACGCCAGAAGAATTGATCGATTACCTTTTACCAGATGTTTTGGTAAAAGGGAGTGACTACAAAATGGAAAACATTGTAGGGGCAAAAAGCGTAATTGCCAATGGTGGAACCGTAAAAACCATAGACTTGGTCAACGGCTATTCTACCACAAACATTATAGAGCAAATAAAAAAATAAAGATATGAACTTAGTATTTATCGTTTTAATAGTAAGCATAGGGATTGTCAGCTGGACAGTTCAACGCAGCCTAAAGAAAAAATTTAAAAAGTATTCAGAAGTAGGACTAAAAATTGGTTTGTCGGGAAAAGAAGTCGCTGAGCTGATGCTAAGAGACAATGGTATTGATGACGTTCAGGTCGTTTCTGTTCAAGGTAGATTAACCGATCATTACAACCCTATGGACAAAACCGTTAACCTTAGCCCAGATGTTTATGCTGGTCGATCAGTGATGGCTGCTGCGGTTGCAGCTCACGAATGTGGCCACGCAGTTCAACATGCCACGGCATACGCTCCTTTAAAAATGAGATCTACTCTTGTGCCTTTGCAAGCCTTAAGCGGTAAGATTTTAAATATCCTTTTCTTTGTGATGATTTTTGGCGTTGGCGCTTCATTCCTTCCTTATGAAATGGCAGGTATACTGATCGTTGGGGTTTACTCAGTTTTCACGCTATTTGCCTTTATCACACTACCTGTAGAATACGATGCCACCAAAAGGGCATTGGCTTGGGTAGATCAAAGAAATATTACGCAAGGCGAAGAACATGACATGGCGACAGATGCCTTAAATGCTGCCGCCAAAACGTATTTAGTCGCTGCACTAGGTTCCTTGGCAATGCTACTTTTTTATGCCATGTCATTCCTAGGAAATGACTAGCAATTTTTAGTGAATTGATTAACTTTGCCTAACAAACGTTCGTTAAAAAATTTCTAATGAATTTCGAGTTAACAGAAGAACATATTGCGGTAAGAGACGCGGCCAGAGAGTTTGCTAACACTGAGCTATTACCAGGTGTTATTGATAGAGATGAACACCAAAGATTTCCAGCCGAGCAAGTCAAAAAAATGGGCGAGCTAGGGTTTATGGGGATGATGGTTGACCCAAAGTATGGCGGAGGTGGTATGGATACAATCTCATACGTCTTGGCCATGGAAGAAATATCAAAAATTGATGCTTCCGCAAGTGTTTGTATGTCTGTTAACAATAGCCTAGTATGCTGGGGTATCGAAAAATTCGGAACAGAAGAACAGAAGCAAAAGTATTTAACGGCACTTGCTACAGGCGAGAAGATAGGAGCGTTCTGCTTATCTGAACCTGAAGCTGGCTCAGATGCTACTTCACAACAAACCACTGCAGAAGACAAGGGAGATCACTATTTATTAAACGGAACAAAGAACTGGATTACCAATGGTAGCACAGCGTCTGTTTATTTGGTAGTTGCACAAACAGATAGAGAAAAAGGACACCGTGGCATCAACTGTCTTATCGTAGAGAAAGAAATGGACGGTTTCGTTGTTGGCAAAAAAGAAAACAAATTAGGAATCCGGGGTTCAGATACTCATTCCTTAATGTTTACTGATGTAAAGGTTCCAAAGGAAAATAGAATTGGAGAAGATGGTTTCGGCTTCAAGTTCGCTATGTCTACTTTAAGTGGAGGTAGAATCGGAATAGCTGCGCAAGCACTCGGTATTGCCTCAGGAGCATATGAATTAGCATTGGCTTACTCCAAAGAGAGAAAAGCTTTCGGTAAGCCGATTAGCCAACACCAAGCCATCCAGTTTAAATTAGCTGATATGGCTACTGAAATAGAAGCTGCTCGCTTACTTTGTCTAAAAGCTGCTCACCTTAAAGACCAGAAGAAAGACTTTGGAAAGGCAAGTGCCATGGCAAAGCTCTATGCATCGAAAGTTGCAATGGACACTACGGTTGAAGCCGTACAGGTTCACGGTGGTTATGGCTTTGTAAAAGAATATCACGTTGAACGCTTGATGAGAGACGCCAAAATTACGCAGATCTACGAAGGTACTTCAGAGATTCAGAAGATCGTAATCTCAAGAGAGTTATTGAAATAAGTAGCATTCTTATATCGAAATGACCATTGACATATAAAATATGAGCAATGGTCATTTTTTTTTGCTAATGTTATACACTATCGTAAATTCGTACACTTTACGCAGTTAATTGTTTCGAACGTTTCATACAGCACTATGGAAGATTATAACAAAATTATCGAATCACTAGGAGTTCGCTACATCAAGAGTAGGAACATGAAAATAGTCAAGGGGGTCACCATTGATAATTTCTATGATGTTGAAAACACCATTATTGTAGTGAATAATGGAGATGTTTATTTTGGCCCTGACCAAGAAAAAGTGTCTGAGGGAGATATGCTTTTTATACCAGGAGGAAAATCTCTTTCCATATCATTTGGCTCAGTTACTGCTCCAGCGATACCCAACGAGGAGTTCATTTCAAACAAGAAAAAATATTTACAAAATGCTAATGACCATGAAATCAACGATTTTGACGTTGATGGATTTAGTCAAGTAATGTTTGAAGCTAAAGTTTTTGACTCTGTCAATTTCTTCTCATCGCTAAACATAACTCCATTTGCCATTCGTAACTCTACTGTTCTGAGCGATTTGATCAAACTGATCATTGAGGAAGACAATTCAGTTAAGCCTGGTAAAAACAGAATCATCAAAGTCAATACTGAGTATCTAGTTGTTGAATTGATTCGATACATTCTAGATAATAGACTGTTTGTAGAGCAATTGGTTACGAATAGCACCTACTTCAAAGACCCAAGACTCATTGATATTTTCAGTTATATCAAGAAGAACATTGGTGGAGACTTGTCCAATAAAGTCCTTGCCCGTGTGGCCAATGTCTCAGAGGATTATGTAGGCCAGTATTTTAAAATGCTGACTGGGATCAACCCACAAGACTATATAGAATATCAAAGAATGGAAGCAGCGGTAGATCTATTGAGAACTACCAAAAAGAGCATTCGAGATATTGGTAGAGAAGTTGGCTATAAAGACACCGCCTACTTCTGTAGAAGATTCAAAATGATGTTTGGAATTCCTGCAGGAAAAATGAGAAGACGCGAAAGCCTAATTAACATTTAAGGCTTCGTTGTAGAAATGAACAACTTTAGAAACCTCAGCTAACAGGCTGAGGTTTTTTTGTGCCCCGTTACCGATAACAATAATGTCTGCACCGGCATCTAATACCTGTTTGGCTTTAGCTGGTGTATTTATACCTCCTCCGACTATTAGCGGCACCTCGATAGCTCTCTTTACCGCTTTAATGACTTTTGGAGAAATAGGTTCATCTGCTCCGCTACCAGCATCCATATAGATCGTTTTTAACCCTAGCATCTCACCTGCTAATGCAGTGCTCGCAGATAGACTTGGCTTGTCGTTTGGTAAAGGTTGTGAGTTACTGATATAAGAAGCACTTGTAGGCTTGCCAGAATTGACAAGCATATAACCTGTAGGAATCACCTCTAGGTTACTCCGCTTTACCACAGGGGCAGCCACAACATGTTGACCAATCAAAAGCTCTGGATTGCGGCCAGATATTAGAGATAGAAACAAAATGGCGTCTGCTGAGCTATCAATTTGAATTGCATTGCCAGGAAAGAGAATGCATGGTATGTCCGTGTAGGATTTGATCATGCTAACCACCTCATGCAAATTACTAGAAGTCACCAAGCTACCTCCTACAAAGATGAAGTCAACCTTTTGTGCTAAGCAAACATTCAAGCTCTTAATCAGGCTATGCTCATCGGTATCGTCAGGATCAAACAATACGGCCAGCGCCTTCCTTCCAGAAGTATTCAAGTCAACAAAGGAGGAATTTACTTGACTACTTCTCATCCTTATCTGAATCTTTCAAAAATGCTGACAATCTTTCGGTGGCTAAGCCCAGTAAAAAAATGATAGCCTGCTCTTTCAAGGTAGTGCTTAGTAAGTTGTCTTTAAAATGAGTACCCTCACTCTTTTCAGTCTCCTCCTTGTTAGTCTTTTCCCCTTTAACCTTTTTCTTTTTATCCGAACCCGTAAAAGCAGTAGACAACAAATAGGCAGCCACTAGCCCACCACCTACTATTAGTGCCGTTTTCCCTACTTTATCAAAGTTGTGCTTGATGTCTTCCACTTGTGTTTCAAGAGTATTCTTGAACTTGTCGTTCGCACTTTGAAGTTCTTCTCGTTTTGACATATCAATTATAAATCTTCTTCCAAACTATCCTCGATAACTTCTCTCTTCACTTTATTCACAAGTGTTGACCTCTGACTATAAACAAGAAGCGCTAGAGTCAGATATATTACCCCTACGATTAAAAAGCCTAAATAACTACTACCTAAATATGAATTGAGCACACTAGATAATCCCAAAGAAAACAACAGGAGGGTTAGAAAGGCAAAAACCAAGACGAACAAGAATATTAGTGACTTAGCAATGAATCCACTCAGTTCCTCTTTGGCATCGAGTTTCAATAACTCAATTTTAGTCTCAAGATAACCGGTAAGGGTTTCTACTAATTTATCAAAGTCAAACAGTCCCAAGGTTTCAATTTGAAGACAATTTAAACAGAAGAGACGAAACGATTACCTTTCGGCAACAATAATTGAAAAAGGCGATGGCTTAAATCAGATTAAGCAAATAGCCCAACAAAGCACTACCAATTACCAACCACATAACATTGACTTTTTTTGTGCCAAATGTAGCCCACAAACCAATGGCTAAAATGACCAAAGAGCGCCAACCTACAAGAGTATCCATACCCATTTCCACTAACACGCCTAACATAACTGCTACTGCCGCAATATTAACTGAGTCCAGGAAAAACCGCAAAGATTTGGACTTCCTCATTTTAGGCACCAGTGGGTTTAAGATAAAAACAAATAAAAAGGAAGGGAGAAAAATACCAGCAGTGGCCGCAATTGCACCCCCTACTCCTGCCATTTGGTAACCAATAAAGGTTGCAGTTGAAAGCACAGGACCGGGTGTAAACTGACCAATTGCTACCGCATCGATAAGTGCTTCTCTCGTCAAAAGTCCATTAGAAACTAATTCTGCATCGAGATAGGCAAAAAGTACATACCCGCTGCCGTACAGGACCGCACCAACTTTAAGAAAACTCCAGAATACTTTGAGCGCTGTGACTTTAGTAACAGTGATAGCAGAAATCGACCAGAGGGCTATAGGAGTAACGAAAGACTTTATTGTAACTCCACCGCTAGCAGTGAAATATATCATTCCCACGATTCCAGCTATCAGAAGTGCTAAAATTTCATTGACACCAAGAATGCTTGCTAAGAGAACTAGTCCTCCTAATACCCCAAGTTCCCATCCTTTTAAGGCCTTTTTACCCAACTTAAGAACTGCACCGGCTATAATTGCTAGTACGGCTGGTTTAATACCAAATATAAAAGACTCCACTTCAGGTAACTGTCCATACTCAGCATAAAGCCAAGCAAAGACTCCAGTAATCACAACAGCAGGAAAAATAAAGCAGATGCCTGCTACGAAAAGACCAGGAACACCCGCTCGTTCATGACCGCAATGCATTGTCATCTCGGTTGAATTAGGGCCAGGGATTAGGTTAGTAGCACCCATCAGGTCTAAGAAATGCTGACGATCCATCCATTTTCTTTTCGTCACTATTTCATCTTCCATCATAGCAACATGAGCAGCAGGTCCGCCAAAGGCTATGCAACCAAGACGAAAGAATACTTTTGCTACTTCGAGGAGCCTATTGTTTGAAGGTTTTTCCATTGAACTGAAAGAAGCTTTTAATTATAGATACAATAAGTCTTTAGCCTGAAAGAATGTTTTAAGATTTAGAATGAAACCTCAACCTGAAATCTATAGACCAATTTGTTACTTGAACCAGTTCTATCTAGGTAAGAAAAATCACTTTGAATCTTAAGACTATGACCAACTATATATTTAGAATAGCCTAGCGTATACTGTTTTTCTTCGCGTAAACCAGAGAATGTAATGTTATCTGGACTCAATGAAGTGTACCTAAGTGCGAGTTCGCTATTACCCTTAAAAAGGTAGCCTGCTTGAAGATTGATGGCTTCACCAGTTACATATTTAATCGTTGAACCGTTGTCGAGTGTTGCAAAAATATCTTCAGATGAAGTCTTATTTCCATACTCACCCATTACTGAAAACCCATTATACTTAAACATAAAGTCAGCAAAAATGGTAGAAAGGTCAGTTGCGAACTGATTTCCATTTGAGTCTAAAACAAAATTACCAAGCTGACCTCTTTGCCTAGCGGCATCTTTATTAATGTCGTATGTTAATCCAATAGCCAACATCGGACGTGATTCTCTTTTTAGGTCAGAAGCGAAATAATCGCCACTACTTTGAAAGTTCCCAAAAGGCAGGTACTCCAACCTGTAGGTAAAATCATATCCTCCCGTATTTGCCGAAATAATATTACGCCCCTCACCCATTGATAAAGAGAACATTTTCTTTAAAACACCCTTTTCACCAATCGAGTTTTCGTGTCTGACTTGAACACCAATATCACGATCAATATTCAACCTAGAATTCAAAAGGCTACGATCCACAAACTGAAGTTTCTGAGAAGAAATTACTCTCTCCCTATTGCCTGGTAGCTTTGTTTGACCAAACCAAATGCTCCAATTCTTTGTGGCCTGCCATTTAACAACAGCATCTAGGATAATTCTTGAAGTGTTACCAACTTGATCAATATCTCCTCCCGAATGATCTCTATTAGAAATACCGAGCTCAATCTTATAAGTAATGGCAGGGTCATGAACAAAGCCATCAAATTTTAACCTAGCACGCCTAACCAAGAACCTGTCACTCCATTCGTCACTATCCAAATCAAGTTCGCCTAAGTACAATGTCTGAAACCTAGTACTGAACTTCATGGAGAAAGACGAGTCTGCTCCAATAATTTGAAGACCCTTTCCAAATTTGTTGTTTGTGATGTCCTGTGCCGATATACTAGCAGTAAGAGATAACATAAATAAGCCTAGAGAAACTCTTCTATATTTTATGCTCATAAAAAGTATTCGTTTGATAAATATCATCTGATAAAAAGTTATGTCATCCTAAATAAAACATTAGATGTAAAGCATGCTTTACACGTATAATCAAATTTTTTATTTGTTATTTTCAATTTTTAAAACCTCCTTCTCCTCTGAAACACTTGTCTTATCTATTTGAGTTTTATGAATTGAAATAAGCAGGAAAGGAAGCAGAAAAAAGGTTACGACAACATAGACTAGGCCGATCACTCTTTTCCGAGTAATAACGTTACTGAACTTCTTAGCAAAACTCACCATACCGTCTCTCGCGCCTGCAAAAAGCATGAATAAAAGTGCCCCTGACAAGTTGAACAGCAAGTGGGCGATTGCAATGCTCATAGCTGTCTCTGAACTGAAACTTGCTGCAATTAATGCAGTGAGGGTTGTACCCATATTAGCTCCAATGATAAATGGGAAGGCATGAGTCAGTCGAATTTTTTTAGTCGCTACTAAGGGCACTAGTAGAGAAGTTGAAACCGAACTCGATTGAATAGCAGAAGTAATCAATACACCCCAACCAAACGACTTTATGGGTTTCTGAAAAACAAATTTTCTCAACTTGTTTTGAGAGTCGCCAATGACAGATTTTCTGATAACGCTTGTAAGCAACTTAATTGACAAAAACAGTAAAACAAATGACAGAATCATCATAACAATGTCATTTTGAATTAGTCCTGAAATGGAATCCGCGATTCCTAAATCAAAAAACCATTTCCAATCACCAACAGATTCGATTACTCTATCTCCAAAAATAGCTTGTTGCAGATAAACCGATATTTTAGAAAGAAAACCATAATAATATTCTAGAGGAAAAAGAATCAGCACCATCAAAATATTGAAGAAATCATGAATGATACCTGCAGAAACAGCTTTTCGGAAGCTTCCTTTGTCCGAAATGAAACCTAATGCAACAATTGTACTCGTTAGTGTGGTACCCACATTAGCCCCCATTATCACTGGTATGGCCTCCTCAATAGTCAATGTACCCGTGGCAACCATGGCAACCACCATCGTACTTGTCGTGGAGCTGCTCTGAATAATTGCCGTAGCCAAAAGCCCAATAAAGAGCCCTATGAAGGGATCCAGGGCTGAGGATAAAATGTTTTCTTGAAAGCTACCCGCAAAACCACCAAGGGAAGCCACCATTAGCTTAACACAGAACAAAAAGAACGCTACGGACAGGAAAACATAGAATACACCTTTGACAACAGAAAGTTGATTACTCTTGTCTGTCGCTAGTTGTTGCATAAAGGGTATATGTGTAGTTTTAATCGTAGTAAAATAAGATGCAAACTTATAGAATAAAGAACTAGGATTGTTTTCCTTAACATCATGTAATTGTTAAGTCTGCTTTACAACAAGCCGAGTGCGCTTAACAAAAACATAACATATCGGTTTTAAAAAGTATCCCTACTTTTACGTTGAAAATCAATCTTACAGAACTGAGGTTCATCAGTAACTACTAATTATCATGGATTACGGAATTTGGAATGTAATTGAGCTTTTGGGTGCTCTCGGCTTCTTCATTTATGGAATGAAGATCATGAGTGAAGGAATCCAAAAAGCAGCTGGAAATAACCTTAGAAATATTCTTGGGACGATGACATCAAATCGTTATACGGGTGTCCTAACCGGGTTTCTAATTACGGCAATTGTACAATCTTCCTCAGCTACTACGGTAATGACCGTAAGTTTCGTTAATGCGGGACTTATTTCTTTAGTAGAGTCGGCAGGAGTTATGATGGGTGCTAATATTGGCACTACCATTACTGGCTGGCTAGTTTCGTTAATTGGGGTAAAGGTCAAGCTTGCGGCTTACGCACTACCAATCATTGCTGTTGCAATGCCAATGATGTTCTCTAAAAAGCAGAACTTAAAAAACTGGGCTGAATTCCTGATTGGATTTGCACTACTTTTCATGGGACTTGCAGCGCTTAAAGAAGCCGTTCCTGATATCAAGAGTAACCCTGATATTCTTGCTTTCCTTACAGAATACAGTAACCCTGGTATTTGGTCAAGACTGATGTTTGTTGCTGCAGGAACGCTTCTGACGATTATCGTTCAGTCTTCCAGTGCAGCCATGTCACTTACCATTGTACTTTGTGCGCAGGGTCTTCCAATTGAAATTGGAGCCGCAATGGTGCTGGGTGAAAATATTGGAACCACTATAACTGCAGAATTAGCTGCACTTATTGGTAATGTCCATGCCAAAAGATCAGCCAAGATTCACTCGATGTTCAACATCATTGGGGTCACATGGATGGTTATTCTGTTACCATATTTTATAGATTTAATTCATTATATCTGGCCAGCACCTACTGGAGATGATGCCGATAAGTTCACACTAGCAACATTCCATACTTTATTCAATAGTATGAATGTTCTAATCATGATCTGGTTTGTTCCACAACTTGTACGCTTGGCAACAAGGTTAGTAGTGTCAAAAGGTGATGAGGACGAAGAGTTCCATCTAACATATCTAGGCTCCCAAGGAGCTCCATTAGCTGCGGAATTATCAATCGTTGAGGCACAGAAGGAAACCATCAAGTTTGGTAAGATCACCATGAAAATGATGGAGTTACTAAAGAAGCAATTGCTAGAGGAGAGCGAGTCAAAACGAGTAAAATATCGTGACAAGATTTTAGAATATGAATCAATGACAGATGAGATAGAGGAAAATATTGCTAGTTTTCTGGTGAAAATTTCTGAACAACGTTTATCAGAAGATTCATCCATAACCCTCCGGTCACTATTAAGTATCTCTACAGACTTAGAAAGGGTTGCCGATATCATCCTTAGAATGTCACAAGACATTCACAGAGGGAATAAACAAAATCTGAAATTCACTGTAAAGCAACATGAGAACGTTGCCAAAATTCTCCATCTCATAGATCAGGCATTCTCGGTTATGAAAAGCAATTTGGAAGGTCCATTTGGTAAAGTAAACATTGAACAGGCGATTGAAATTGAAAAAGAAATCAATAGCCTGAAGTCAAAGCTGAGGAAGAAACACCTCAAATCTACTGAGCAAAAAGAATACGATGTAAAGAGTGGAATCATCTATAAGGATCTTTTCTTCTCAGCTGAAAAGATTGGCGATCATCTCATCAATATTAGTGAAGCCGTTCGCGGTGACTTTGGAAAAGATGACGAAGATTTAGAGTAAGATAAAATGAAATGATAATTTTTGAGGCAGCCTTTGGGCTGCCTTTTTATGTTCTCAATTGATTCAAAGCAATCCATGCCATAAGGCCAATCCCTAGCTCGATAGCATCTTCATCAATATTGAAGTTTGAGGTATGCACTCCATTGGTTGTACCCTTTTCCTCATTCCCTGTTCCAAGCCTGTAAAAACAAGACGGAACTTCGTGGGTATAATAGGCAAAGTCTTCAGCACCCATCCACAGATCAAGCTCCACTATATTCTCTTCTCCAAGATAATCTACAGCCGCCTCCCGTGCGGTTTGCGTAGTAATTTCATCATTCGCTAAGAAAGGATATCCTACATCAATATTGACGTCACAGGCTCCGCCCATTCCTTCTGCGATACCTTTAGCAATACTTGTAATTCTTTTGTGTGCCTCGAACCTCCATGCCTCATTTAAAGCCCTGAAGGTTCCTGAAATCTTTACTTCATCTGGAATAATATTCTGTGCTTGCCCTCCATGTATTGTCCCAAAAGACAATACCGTTGGCGTTTTAGGGTCTGCATTTCTACTGACTACCTGCTGTAAAGCCACTAAAATATGTGAAGCAATTATAATTGGATCGATGACCTTGTCTGGAAGAGCAGCATGTCCTCCTTTACCCTTTACAGTAAGGTAGACTTCATCCGCACTCGCCATGTACATCCCTTCTCGAAAACCAACTTTCCCAGTCGGTATATACGGCATTACATGCTGGCCCATCATACGATTGGGTCTAGGATTCTCCAGAGCACCGTCTTTTATCATTAGTGATGCGCCCCCTGGGTTCTTTTCTTCTCCTGGTTGAAACACAAGCTTTACTGTGCCTTCGAATTGATCTTTTAATTCATTTAGGATCCGTGCAGCACCTAAGACACATGCTGTGTGAACATCATGACCACAAGCATGCATCACCCCTTCATTGGTCGACTTATAGTCAATGTCATTGGCTTCGAGAATTGGAAGTGCATCCATATCTCCTCTCAGTGCAACTGTTTTTGATTCGGGATTTTTTCCTTTGATAATTGCCGTAAGGCCGGTACCAGCAACTCCTTCCTTAGGTTCGATACCCAAGGCTCGCAACTGTTCTGCTACATACTTAGCGGTCTCAAATTCTTGGAAGGATAGTTCTGGGTTTGCGTGAATATGCCGTCTGATCTGCACCACATCCTCGGCAAACTGTTTCGCTAATGTCTTTATTTGATCTGCGGATATCATTTCTCCTCGATAGGAAATTTATCTGGTACGATAGAAGCAGTCGGATAGTATGCTCTGATTTGCCTGTATAAAGATTGTGCCTCAACTTGTTGATAAAACTGACCAACCTTAACAAAGTATGTTGGTAGTTTGTAGGTGTAACGCGCGGTCATGTCTGGTACAATATCAAACAATCTGTTCCTCACTCGACCAGCCTCAGTACCATTATTTCCAGAGTACACCAGTATCGTGTAACCATTAGTCATTCTGATGGAGTCATTGCCCACTCGCATGGAGTCAATCAAGGCATTGAGTTGATTTGAAATATCAAACCGCGTCTCTAATGGTTCGTTTTGAATCACTTCAGCTTCCTTCCCTTCGTCAAGGTTTACCTGTTTAACTTGTGGGTTATATTGAGATAAATCCTCAGAAAAGGACAAATCAGCCACTTCAGTTTTTTGAGGAATAGTTGATTTTGTACAACCTACTAACCCCAAGCCAACGATCAGGAAAACTAAAACGATATTGAGGAAGAACCTATTCATCAATTACTACACACTTATTAGATACGATGTCTGCTTCTACAGTCTTAAACTTAACGTCTTTTTTGACACTTCCGTCTGGATACTGAACAGATACACGATCATTTCTACCAAAAACCTTGTCAGACTTAATTGGAGCGACTTTTTCTACCGGAGGTCTATTACGAGTATCCTGTCTGCCAGCCAAAGCGCTTTGAGACTCTGCTTTTGACTCGCTATAATCTTGACGTTTTGCAGAACGTGCTTCTTGAACTCTGTTAGGATCCTCTGTAGGAATTCTAGCCTTAGAAAGAAACGACATTGTCTCTTCGTTTACTTTAGAAAGGAAGGTTTTAAACAACTCAAAAGCCTCGAACTTGTAGATCAAAAGTGGATCTTTCTGCTCATAGACTGCATTTTGGACCGACTGTTTCAAATCATCCATATCTCTCAAATGCTCTTTCCAAGTCTGATCAATTACCCCTAGGGTGATTGCCTTTTCCATGGCCTTGATCATTTCTGCATTCTCTGAGTCTATAGTCTGCTGTAGGTTAACAGGGACACCAATCTGACGCTTACCATCAGTAAATGGTAATAGAATATTCTCGACTGTTGCCCCACGTTCCTTTTGAATGTGCTTCAGCAATGGCAAGGTATTCGCAGCCATTGTATCATTCTTATGTCTGTAAGCAGCAAAAGCCTCATCATAAAGGTCATTCACAAGCGTATTGAATTCAGTGCCACTGAATGCTGCCTGATCAATTTTAGAGTCAATACCTAGTGTACTAATGCAGCTTAACTTGAATGCATCAAAGTCCTCAGAGCCCTTGCTATTGTTGACGATATCTTCACAGGTATCATAAAGCATATTCATGATATCCAGCTGTAGACGCTCACCTTTCAGTGCATTTCTACGCCTGTCATAAATCACAGTTCTCTGCTGATTCATGATATCATCGTATTCCAATAAACGCTTACGCGTACCGAAGTTATTTTCTTCTACCTTTTTCTGAGCGCGTTCGATAGACTTGGTAATCATTGAGTGCTGAATCATTTCGCCCTCTTTCAATCCCATTCTATCCATTAACTTGGCTACACGATCCGAACCAAATAAACGCATTAGGTTGTCCTCTAAAGAAACAAAGAACTGAGATGCTCCTGGATCTCCTTGTCGTCCTGCGCGACCTCTCAACTGCCTATCAACACGTCTTGATTCGTGACGTTCCGTACCGATGATCGCAAGACCACCAGCAGCTTTCGAGTCTGGATGGAGCTTAATATCAGTACCACGACCCGCCATGTTAGTGGCAATGGTCACCGTACCTGGCTTACCAGCTGCGGCAACAACGTCAGCCTCACTTGCGTGTTGCTTTGCGTTAAGCACTTGATGCTTGATCTTTTTCAGGTTGAGCATTCTACTGAGTAACTCAGAAATCTCAACAGATGTAGTACCTACCAAAACGGGTCTGCCTTGCTCAGTTAACTCTACGGTTTCTTCTACAACCGCATTAAATTTCTCGCGAACAGTTTTGTAGACCTTGTCTTGTCTATCATCTCTTGTGATTGGCCTATTTGTAGGAATTACAACTGTATCCAATTTATAGATTTCCCAGAACTCACCCGCTTCTGTCTCCGCTGTACCCGTCATACCAGCAAGCTTATGATACATTCTAAAGTAGTTCTGGAGGGTAATGGTCGCATATGTTTGAGTAGCATCCTCCACCTTTACATTCTCTTTTGCTTCAATCGCCTGATGGAGGCCATCGGAATATCTTCTGCCATCCATTACACGACCCGTCTGCTCATCAACAATCTTTACCTTATTTTCGGCCACGATATACTCAGTATCACGCTCGAACATGGTAAAGGCTTTGAGTAATTGATTTACGGTATGGATCCTTTGCGCCTTAATACTGTAATCCTTTATCGCCTCATCTTTCTGTTTTAGCCTCTCATCATCAGTGAGCGCATCATCCTTCTCTAATCTAGCAACCGTCTCACCAATATCAGTCATAATGAAGAAATGAGGATCTTCACCTTCTCCAGTAATGAGGTCAGTCCCCTTTTCCGTGAGGTTGACCGCATTTGTCTTTTCATCAATAGTGAAATAAAGTGGCTCATCTGCCTGAGGCATTGCTTTTTGATTGTCCTGCAGATAGAAGTTCTCTGTCTTCTGCATGGTCATTCTTACGCCTGTCTCACTTAAGAATTTAATCAAAGGTTTGTACTTAGGTAAACCTCTGAAAGCTCTGAATAAAGCTACGCCACCTTCTTGATCATTACCTTCTTTCAGTAATCGCTTAGCATCGTTAAGGTATTGGCCACAAATCTTTCTTTGAGCATCGACCAACTTTTGAATTCGTGGCTTAAGCTCATAGAATTCGTGTTCGTCTCCACGTGGAATAGGTCCAGAAATAATCAAAGGGGTTCTCGCCTCATCGATTAAAACGGAATCAACCTCATCCACCATAGCATAATGGTGCTTACGCTGCACGAGTTCTTTCTCCTCGCGTGCCATGTTGTCTCTTAAGTAATCGAAACCAAACTCGTTATTCGTGCCGTATGTAATGTCTGCACGATAAGCTTCTCTTCGTTCCTCGGAATTAGGTTGGTGCTTGTCTACACAGTCAATAGACAGTCCATGAAATTGGAACAGTGGTGCCATCCACTCTGAATCTCGTTTTGCGAGGTAATCATTTACAGTAATTACATGAACGCCTCTACCTGCTAGCCCATTTAAATACGCTGGAAGCGTAGCCACTAAAGTTTTTCCTTCACCGGTAGCCATCTCAGCAATCTTACCGTTGTGAAGCACTATACCACCAATCAATTGAACATCATAATGGAGCATTTCCCATTTCATGATATTGCCCGCAGCAGCCCACTCGTTGTGCCAAGTGGCTGTCTCACCATCAATTTGAATATGATCGCCATTTGTAGATAATTGACGATCCATCATAGTCGCTTTCACTACTAGCTTGCCATTCTCCTTAAACCTCCGTGCGGTTTCCTTCATATTGGCAAAGGCTGCAGGCAAAATGTCTTTGAGCACTACTTCCAGCTCTTCGTCTCGTGTTTCCTCTAGCTTATCAATGGCTTGGAAGATGTTTTCCTTTTCCTGAATGTCTAGGTTTGGCTCGTCTGCTATACGCTGCTGAAGGGCCGCAATTTCACCGTCTATTCCCTTAAGATCATCTGCGATACGATCTTTAAATTCTTGGGTCTTCCCTCTTAATTCGTCATCGCTGATATCTGCTAACGTATCATAAACCTCATTGATTTGAGCGACAACTGGAGTAACCTCCTTGACGTCTCTATCTGATTTACTTCCGAAAAGCTTTGATATCCCCTTCGTTAAAATGCTCATATTAAATCTTTATATGCTAAAGTTAATTTCTTGTCTACTAATAAAGAAAGCTTGACCCTATAATCTTACAGGGTAATTTCCCCAGCGAAAACTCTTTCGGCTGGCCCTATAAGGTATATGTCTTTAAAAAGCTCTCCATCCTTCTTAAAGGATACTTTTAACGCTCCACCAATGGCATTAAGCTTTACTTGCTCAACTCCTGTTTTGAGCCCAAGCGAAAGTGCAGCGGCAGTACAGCCAGTACCGCAAGACAACGTCTCATCTTCCACACCACGTTCATAGGTTCTTATCTTCAATTCACCTTCGCCAGTCAACTCCAAAAAGTTAACATTTACGCCAGCGGCAGAAAAGCGATCAGAATACCTAATTTTTCTACCCTCCACTATTGAATCAATTGAATCTGTGCTATCCACATATTTAATATAATGGGGTGAGCCCGTGTCAATCAGAAAATCTTGGTCAATCATCTCGTAGGTCGACACATCATGCATGAGGAGACGAACCTCTTCCTCCTCAATGTAAGCCTTGTGCACTCCGTCTATGGCTAGAAATGTTGTCTCATTTTGGATCAATCCTAAATGATTAGCAAACATTACCGCACATCGACTTCCATTCCCACAAAGTGATTGAGATCCGTCAGGATTGAAATAAACCATCTCAAAATCAGCACGCTCACAATTCTCAATCAAGATCACACCATCGGCACCGATCCCAAATCTTCGATCGCAAAGAGATGCAATCAATTTCAAATCAGATTTGTCAAAGCCTTCTTCACGATTATCTATCATAACGAAGTCATTGCCTGTTCCTTGATATTTATGAAAATTGATTGTAGCCATTTCCAAGTTTTGCACCTAATTGCAATTAACGAGCCTTTTTTGAAATAGTGACAAAATGACGCGACATAAGTGTCTAAAATGAAAAAAGCCCCGACAAGTCGGGGCTTTAATAATTTCATAGCTAATGCTTTTATCTAGAAAGCTTCTCTTTGATTCTAGCAGCCTTACCTTGTCGACCTCTTAGGTAGTAAAGTCTAGCTCTTCTCACTTTACCTCTTCTCAATACCTCTACTTTGTCAAGGTTTGGAGAAAGCAAAGGGAAAATTCTTTCCACACCAATACCTCCAGAGATCTTCCTTACAGTGAAAGTCTCACCATTAGAACCTGAATTTTTTCTTTGAATCACAGTTCCTTGAAACTGCTGAATTCTTTCTTTTGCTCCTTCTTTAATTTTTACGTGAACGTTAACCGTATCACCTGCACCGAATTGAGGAAAAGAAGCCCTTCTCTCGTTA
This sequence comes from Roseivirga sp. UBA7431, assembly GCA_002477595.1. Taxonomy (GTDB): domain Bacteria; phylum Bacteroidota; class Bacteroidia; order Cytophagales; family Cyclobacteriaceae; genus Roseivirga. The sequence continues at coordinate 11,358 of DLQN01000088.1, read as the reverse complement.
CTTTCTTGCTCAATAAATTTGATAAGATCGCTCATAATCTTCGTTCTTAATCTGGGGTTGCCAAAATTGGAATGCAAATATAGAAATTACTTTTTTATAAACTGATACTCGGTCAGAAATATTTTAGTCCTCTAAGAGGTCTGGGCGTCTACTTTTCGTTCTATCCAAAGATTGTTGGAATCTCCACTCCTCAATTTTCTTCTCATGACCAGAAAGTAGTACCTCAGGCACTGTCATTCCCTTATATTCAGCCGGCCTAGTATAAACGGGTGGTGCTAGCAAATTATCTTGAAAAGAGTCTGTTAAGGCGGACGTTTCGTCAGACAATACACCTGGAATTAATCTAATAATAGCATCCGAAAGGACAGCTGCACCTAATTCTCCTCCCGAAAGCACATAGTCTCCAATACTAATTTCACGAGTAATGAACAGTTCACGTACACGCTCATCCACACCTTTGTAGTGTCCGCAAAGTATTATTAGGTTACCCCTTAATGATAGCTCATTAGCCATTTGCTGGTTGAGCGTTTCTCCGTCAGGCGTCATATAGATCACCTCATCATACGTTCGCTTAGCCTTCAATGCTGTAATACAGTTATCAATTGGCTCTATTTGCATCACCATTCCGGCTCCTCCGCCATAGGCATAATCGTCAAGCTGTTTCTGCTTATTAAGAGCATATGCTCTCAGGTCGTGAACCACAACTTCTACGATACCTTTATCTTGGGCACGTTGAAGAATTGAATGACCGAATGGACTTTCTAATAGTTTGGGTAAACAAGTAATGATATCAATCCTCATTTTCTTCTAAGTAGATATCTATTAAACCTTCTGGGACATTTAAAGAAATTGTCATTGTCGATCGATCGAGGGAAACTAAAAGACTCTCTGTGTAAGGAATTAATATTTCCTTTTCCCCTTCTGCTAGAACCGAAAATAACAGCTGTGGCCCTGACTCAATGACATTACCGATCTTACCAACTATCATATCAGTAGTTACATCCTTAAGATCAAAACCGATAATTTCGTGAAGATAAAATTCGTTACCTGACAGTTGAGGAAGGGAATCAAGGGACAAATACAATTCACTTCCCTTCAGTGCTTGAGCTGCTTCAAAAGTATCCACATCCTCGAATCCCACGATCGCCTTAGCACCGTTCAGATTACTCATGGACTCAATAAAAAAAGGAACCAGCTGTTGTCCCTGAAGAACAAAAACTGATTCCAAATTTCTATAATCACTGGGTGCATCTACATCCAGATAAATCTGAACTTCACCCTTCAAACCATGTGTTTTGACAATGTAGCCTAGTTGATAACAGTCGTCAATAGTCATGGCGATATTGCTTTCTTAAGCTTTCTTCTCTTCAGTAGCTTCTTCAGCCTCAGCTTTAGGCGCTTCTTCTACAACTTCAGCAGCTGGTGCTTCCGCAACTTCTTCTGCTGGAGCTTCAACTACCTCTGGAGCAGCTTCTGCAACCACTTCCTCTACAGGTGCTGGTGCTTCTTCTACTACTGGTGCTTCAGCACCTGGTGCCTCTTCAGCAACAACTTCTTCCACTACAGGTGCTTCAGCAACAGCTTCTTCAACTGCTGGCGCTTCAGCCTCAACAGTTTCTTCAACTACCTCTTCCACAACAATATTTTTGGCAGCAATTGCCTCAGCTCTTGCAGCGCTTACTTTAGCTTCAGCTTCTAGCCTTGCAGTTCTTGCATCAGCCTTAGATTTTGCCAATTGATCAGTCTTACCAGAAATCTTAGATTCCTTAGTTTCAACCCATGCAGCTAATTTCTTGTCAGCCTCTTCTTGAGAGATTGCTCCTTTATCCACACCTACTTGTAAATGCTTTCTGAACATAACGCCTCTATAAGAGAGCATTGCTCGAACAGTATCTGTAGGTTGTGCACCCTTCATTACCCAATCAAAGGCCTTGTTATCATCGATATTTATCGATGCAGGGTCAGTGTTTGGATTGTAGGTTCCAATTTTTTCGATAAAGCGACCATCACGTGGTGCTCTTGCGTCAGCGATGACAACATCATACATCGCTCTTTTTTTGCGGCCTCTTCGGGCCAATCTGATTTTAACAGCCATATAACTTTTAGTTCTACGAGGATCTCGTCCTCAAATTTTCAGGAACACGTCCTGAAAAAGGAATGCAAAGGTAATCTTTTTTTTTAATCTAATAAAACATGCTCTAAATAATTGAGCTGCAATCAACTAATGACTAGGACCCAAAAATTGGCTTGGTCATAAATTAAACTTCAATCTAATATATTTGTAAAACCGCATATACGGTTTTCAAAGCCTAAACCATTCCTTTACATTTGTGTTAACTGTCAGGAACAGAATCACCATGGACAATTATACTTACCTAAGCAATGCTGACCCGAAAGCTGTAGAAGCGCTTTATCAGCAATTTAAGTCTGACCCTCTAAGTATTGATGAAGGTTGGAAAAAATTCTTTGAAGGCTTCGAGTTTGCACAAGAGCAATTCCCAATGCTTCCCAACGGTCAAGGAGCTAAAAGCACATCGACTTCTGGAGGAATAGGAAATGCTAAGGAAGTTCAGGTTAGAAACCTGATTCATGCCTATCGTACCCGTGCTCACCTGCGGTCAAACACAAACCCTGTCAGGGAAAGAAAAGACCGTAAGCCTATTCTAGACTTACAAGACTTCAACCTCTCAGATGCTGACTTAGATACACAGTTTATTTCAGGAGAAGAAATAGGGATTGGCAAAGCAACCCTCAGAAAGATCATTGAAACACTCAAGTACATTTATGAAGGCACAGTTGGCTTCGAGTATATGTCCGTTCGTGATCCTGAAAAACTTAACTGGCTAAGAGAAAAAATCGAGAAAGATGCATTAAGCTTCAACCCTTCTCATGAGCAGCGTGAGCGGATTCTATTCAAATTGAATGAAGCCGTTGTCTTTGAAAATTTTCTTCATACCAAATATTTAGGTCAAAAGAGATTCTCTCTTGAAGGTGGGGAAACTACTATTCCTGCACTGGATGCCATTATCAATAAAGGTGCTGAGCTTGGCTTAGAGGAAGTGATGATTGGAATGGCACATAGAGGTAGACTCAATGTTTTAGCTAATATCATGGGTAAAACATATGAGCAAATCTTCAACGAGTTTGAGGGAGGTGCGACACCAGACCTGACTATGGGAGATGGTGACGTAAAATACCACCTAGGTTATTCGAGTCAAATCAAGGCCGCAAACGGAAAAACGGTAGAGCTAAAATTAGCGCCTAACCCATCTCACTTAGAGGCCGTCAACCCTGTCGTGCAAGGCTTTGTCCGTGCAAAAGGAGATGAAGAATACAGTCGCGATAGGTCTAAAATACTACCCATCCTAATACATGGAGATGCCGCAGTAGCTGGCCAAGGCATCATGTATGAAATTGTTCAAATGAGCAAACTCGAAGGATATAATGTCGGTGGAACAATACACTTTGTAATCAACAATCAAGTTGGATTTACTACGGATTTTGATGATGCAAGGTCCAGTATCTACTCTACAGATGTAGCTAAAATTATTGATGCTCCAGTTCTTCATGTAAATGGTGACGATCCAGAGGCAGTAATCTTCTGCGTACAATTCGCTGTTGAGTATAGACAGAAATTCCATAGAGACATTTTTGTAGATATGGTTTGCTACAGGCGCCATGGTCATAATGAAAGTGACGAGCCAAAATTCACACAACCATCGCTCTACAATAAGATATCAAAGCACCCCAATCCTAGAGAGGTATACAACAAGCAACTCATTGAAAAAGGTGAAGTTGCAGGAGCACTAGCCAAAAACATGGACAAAGAGTTTAGAGCCTTGTTACAAGATCGCTTGAATCTTGTGAAGCAAAAGCCTCTACCTTACGTCTACCAACCTTTAGAAGAAGAGTGGAGAACCCTAAGAAGGTCTAAACCAGAAGATTTCGAGAAATCTCCGGAAACTGGAATTTCGACTGATAGTATAAAAAAAGTTGCTAAAGCATTAACATCTGTTCCAGAAGGTTTCAAACCACTTAAACAGATAGAAAAGCAACTCAAGCAGCGAAAAGACATGTTCTTTAAGGACAAAATGTTGAACTGGGCAGGTGGCGAACTGTTGGCCTATGGCTCTTTACTCATAGATGGTAAAAAAGTTCGACTTACTGGCCAAGATGTTCAACGTGGTACATTCTCTCATAGACATGCCGTTCTGCATGACATGAACACTAACCATGCACACAACAGTCTTGATCACATTGAAGGCATTCCAAACAAGTTTGAAATCTATAACTCCCTATTATCCGAGTTCGGAGTAATGGGCTTTGAATTTGGTTATGCTATGGCTAATCCAAATGCTCTAACGATTTGGGAAGCACAGTTTGGCGACTTTGCCAATGGCGCTCAAGTAATGATCGATCAGTTTGTTTCATGTTCTGAAACAAAGTGGCAGCGTATGAATGGCCTCGTGCTCTTATTGCCACATGGCTATGAAGGCCAGGGTCCAGAACATTCAAACGCAAGGCCTGAAAGATACCTTCAACTCTGTGCCGAATACAATATGGTAGTGGCTAACATCACTACCCCGTCTAACTTCTTCCATGCAATGAGAAGACAAATGACATGGGAGTTTAGAAAGCCACTTGTGGTCATGTCACCGAAGTCATTGTTAAGACATCCGAAAGCGATTTCTCCGCTGGATGAATTTACATCTGGTAGCTTCCAAGAAGTAATTGGAGACGATAATGTGACTGCCAAGTCCGTTAAGAAAGTGATCCTCTGTTCCGGTAAGGTTTATTATGATCTACTCGAACGTAAGGAAAAAGATAAAAGAAAGGATGTTGCCTTAATTAGGATTGAGCAACTACAACCTTTCCCTGCCAATCAGGTAAACAAAATACTAGATAAGTATAAAAACGCTGACTACTTCTGGCTACAAGAAGAGCCAGAGAACATGGGCTACTGGAACTTCGTTCAGCGGGTATATAAAGAGAAGGATCTCACACTAATTTCGAGAAAGGCAAGCGCATCGCCTGCTACGGGATACGCTAAGGTTCATGCTCAAGAACAAGAAGAAATTATTAACAAAGCTTTCGCTTAAATCAATAGAATCATGAGTTTGGAAATCAAAGTTCCTGCAGTTGGTGAATCAATCACAGAAGTAACCATTGCACAATGGTTCAAGCAAGAAGGAGATCATGTCGAAATGGACGAGGTAATCTGCGAGCTTGAGTCAGATAAAGCTACTTTCGAATTGAATGCGGAAGCAGCTGGTACACTTCAAATAGTGGCCAAAGAAGGAGATACACTAGACATTGGTGAAATCATTTGTAGAATTGATGAGGCAGGCGCTGGAGCAACACCCAAAGCAGAAACACCAGCAGCAACAAGTCCAGCGGCCTCTACTTCTGAAGGCCCAAAAACTACTGGAGAAGTAAAAGAAATGATTGTTCCTACGGTTGGCGAATCAATTACTGAGGTAACTATCTCTAGCTGGTTGAAAGCCGATGGAGACTATGTAGAGCTTGACGAAATCATTGCTGAAGTTGATTCAGACAAGGCTACTTTTGAGCTACCTGCAGAGGCAAATGGCATTCTACGCATTGTAGCACAAGAAGACTCAACGATAGAAATTGGTGCCTTGATTTGTAAAATCGAAGTTATGGAAGGCGGCTCTCCTGCAGAAACTGCACCTGCTGCTCAAGCCCCTACGAGCAACTCAGCTCAAGCGAATGGCAATGAAACTTATGCTACTGGACATGCATCGCCTGCTGCTGCTAAAATCTTAGCCGAAAGAGGTATCGATGCTTCAAACGTAGCAGGAACTGGTAAAGATGGTCGCATCACAAAAGAAGATGCTGAAAAGGCACAAGTAGCACCACCAAAACCTGCCCCAGCTCCCGCATCTACAAAAGCAGAGACCGCCCCAGCCCCAGTGATTCCTGGTAGTAGAAACGAAAGTAGGGAGCGCATGTCTGCGTTGAGAAAAACGGTTGCCAAACGACTGGTTTCTGTCAAGAATGAAACGGCCATGTTGACCACTTTCAACGAAGTGAACATGAAGCCTATCATGGACCTCAGAAAGAAATACAAAGAGCAGTTCAAAGTGAAATACGAAGTCGGTTTAGGCTTTATGTCCTTCTTCACTAAAGCAGTTACGATGGCAGCCAAAGAATGGCCTGCCGTAAACGCACGTATCGAAGACAATGAGATCGTTTACAGTGATTTCGTAGATGTATCCATTGCTGTATCGGCTCCTAAAGGATTAATGGTTCCAGTGATTCGCAATGCCGAGTCTATGAGCTTCGATCAAATTGAAAAAGAGATTGTTCGATTAGCGACTAAAGCCAGAGATGGTAAGTTGACGATTGATGAAATGACAGGAGGCACGTTTACCGTTACCAATGGTGGCATCTTCGGTTCTATGCTCTCTACGCCTATCATTAACTCTCCTCAATCAGCAATTTTGGGCATGCACAACATTGTTGAGCGACCAATGGCTGTAAACGGTGAGGTTCAGATTTTACCAATCATGTACGTAGCACTCTCTTATGACCACAGAATTGTGGATGGTCGTGAGTCTGTAAGCTTTTTGGTAAGGGTGAAAGAGTTGTTGGAAGATCCAACGCGCTTACTTTTAGGAATTTAATGATCTCAATACTCAGTACTTAATACTAAATACTCGAATATGAAATACGATGTAACAGTAATAGGATCAGGCCCTGGCGGATATATAGCAGCCATTAGATGTGCTCAGCTAGGTATGAAAACTGCCATTATTGAGAAGTATAATACTTTAGGGGGGACTTGCTTAAACGTTGGATGTATTCCTTCTAAAGCGCTCTTAGACTCCTCTGAGCATTACCATAATGCTGCCCACACTTTCGGTGAGCATGGTATAGAATTAAAAGACCTTAAAATAAACCTGAAACAGATGATCGACCGTAAGGCGGCAGTTGTTTCCCAGGTTACAGGCGGTGTTGACTTCCTAATGAAGAAGAACAAAATCGATGTTTTCCATGGCATGGGTTCCTTCATTAACAAAAACACAATCAAGGTTACTGATGCCAAAGGCAAAGAAACCCAAGTAGAAACCGATAAAGCCATTATCGCCACTGGTTCGAAGCCATCTTCTCTTCCCTTTATTACTATTGATAAAAAGAGAGTGATCACTTCTACGGAAGCCTTAGAGTTGAAAGAAATTCCGAAACACATGATTGTCATTGGTGGTGGTGTCATCGGAATGGAGTTAGGTTCAGTTTATGGTCGTTTGGGGGCTGAGGTTACAGTAGTCGAGTACATGGATGACATCATTCCATCTATGGACAAAACCATGGGCCGTGAGTTGAAAAAGTCATTAAAGAAATTGGGGTTTAATTTCTACCTGGGACATAAAGTCACTGAAGTAAAATCTACTGCTAAGACTGTCACTGTAAAGGCTGAAAATAAAAAAGGTGAGTTGGTAGAAATTAAGGGAGATTATTGCCTCGTATCCATCGGTAGAAAACCTTACACAGATGGCCTTGGCCTAGAGAACGTTGGTATTAAAACTGACGACAGAGGAAGAATTGAAGTAGATAGTCAGTTGAAAACATCCGCTGACAATATTTATGCCCTTGGCGATGTAATCAAAGGTGCAATGTTGGCTCATAAGGCAGAAGAAGAAGGCGTATTTGTGGCTGAAGTAATCAATGGCCAGAAGCCTCACATCAACTATAACCTCATTCCAGGAGTAGTCTACACTTGGCCTGAGGTATCAGCGGTTGGTTATACCGAAGAACAACTGAAAGAAAGTGGAAGAGCTTATAAAATTGGATCATTCCCTTACAGGGCGCTCGGAAGAGCACAAGCCTCAATGGATGTTGCAGGATTAGTTAAGGTACTTGCGGATAAAGAAACCGATGAGATTTTGGGTGTTCACATGATTGGAGCACGCACAGCGGATATGATTTCTGAAGCGGTTGTTGCCATGGAATTCAGAGCCTCAGCAGAAGACATTTCACGAATGTCTCATGCGCACCCAACATACACAGAAGCGTTTAAGGAAGCATGTCTAGCGGCTACTGATAACAGAGCACTGAACGTTTAAGATTTAATTGGACTACAAAAAAAGGGAAGCTGAATCAGCTTCCCTTTTTTTATTTCTTAGTGATTATATAACTCTAGTTTCCTATTTGCTTACGCGCCTACCTTCCATTGGCAAAGCATCTTCACCGAGATAAACAGCTCCTGAAAACGTATCCCCTTCGAAATTGCATTCAATGTCTGCTGTATTACCCATTACATCAATACTGCCTGTCATTGAAGTACCTTGAAAATCAACATCACCAATTTCTATCGTTCCGAATTGGTCAGTTTCTAATGAAGCAGTATATATACCAGGAGCACCTTGAATCAAAAGCTTACCAGAAGTAGCCCCATCAGGTGCTTCAACTGAATATTCCCAAGTTCCGGTTGGATCATACGCCTTCTCTTTTTTTGCTTTTTTTGCAGTTGAAGAGGTGTTTGCAGTATCGGATGCTGCACAGCCTACAACGAATAAGAGTATTACAATTAGAGCAAGTCCACTCTTAATTAAATTAGTATTTTTCATTTTGATCGAATTTTCGAGGTAAATATTAGTGAAGCAAAGTAGTAATTTTTTTATTTATTGTTAGTAAAAAGCTATTCAAAACAACTAAAAAACACATGCATCAGCATTAATAAGAAAGTGGTTTTGATTATTAGGTTTATGGCATAACTTTGTTCCAATTTGTACCTAAGTCAACCAGTCGTTCTTACTTCAACATGCCAAAAGACAATAGCATTAAATCCATCCTAATCATTGGTAGTGGGCCAATTATTATAGGACAAGCCTGTGAGTTTGATTATTCAGGATCTCAAGCCTCTCGATCATTAATGGAAGAGGGTATTGAGGTAACACTCATCAATTCCAACCCAGCTACCATTATGACCGACCCGGTGATGGCAGATAATATCTATCTGAAACCACTCACTAAAAAGTCAATCATAGAGATCCTCGAAAAACATCAAATTGATGCAGTATTACCAACAATGGGTGGTCAAACAGCATTGAATTTGGCGATTGATTGTGACAAAGCGGGCATTTGGGAGAAGTATAATACCCGAATCATTGGTGTCGATATCAATGCAATCGAGACTACGGAAGATCGCGAGAAATTCCGTCTCAAAATGAAAGAGATTGGTGTTGGTGTTTGTAGAGGCGAAACTGCTACTTCTTTCTTAAAGGGTAAGGAGATTGCTCAAGAAATTGGATTCCCGCTTGTAATCAGGCCTTCCTACACACTAGGTGGATATGGCGGTGGTTTCGTCAACAACCAAGAGGAATTTGACGAAGCGTTAACCCGCGGACTAAATGCCTCTCCTATTCACGAAGTACTGGTAGAACAAAGTATTCTAGGATGGAAAGAATACGAATTAGAATTACTGAGAGATAATATTGGCAATGTAATTATCATCTGTTCGATCGAGAATTTTGATCCAATGGGAGTGCATACGGGTGATTCCATCACCGTTGCTCCGGCAATGACGCTATCTGATACTACTTATCAGCGCATGCGTGACATGGCCATCCACATGATGAATGCAATTGGTCAATTCGCTGGAGGTTGTAACGTACAGTTCTCCGTAGGCCCAGACAATGAAGAAATTATTGGTATCGAGATCAATCCACGAGTATCTCGATCATCAGCACTAGCCTCCAAGGCGACTGGATATCCTATCGCGAAGATTGCCGCCAAGCTTGCTATTGGTTACAACTTAGATGAGTTAAAAAACCAAATCACCAAAACGACATCTGCCTTCTTTGAGCCAGCATTGGACTACGTAATCGTCAAGATTCCACGTTGGAATTTTGATAAGTTCAAAGGCGCTGACAGAAAGCTTGGCCTTCAGATGAAGTCTGTAGGTGAAGCGATGGGTATTGGTAGAAATTTCCAAGAAGCACTTCAGAAAGCCTGTCAGTCACTAGAAATCAATAGAAACGGATTGGGTGCAGATGGCAAGGAAATTAAAGACCAAGCCGTTTTACTCCACAGTCTTGAGCATCCAAGTTGGAATAGACTATTCCATATTTACGATGCCTTCAAACTAGGCATTCCATTCAAGACCATTCAGAAGAAAACCAAAATCGACAAGTGGTTCTTACAACAGATTGAAGAACTAATCTCTCTTGAGAAGGAGATAGAAAAGCACACATTAGATACTATTCCTGAAAGCCTTTTAAGAATGGCTAAGGAAAAGGGATATGCCGATAGGCAGATAGCCCATTTATTAGACTGCCTTGAAAGCAAAGTCTTCAATAGAAGACATGACTTAGGCATAAAAAGAGTCTACAAAATGGTGGATACTTGTGCTGCAGAATTTGAAGCACAGACACCTTATTATTACTCTAGTTTCGATACTGAAAACGAGTCGATCGTTTCGGACAAGAAGAAGGTCATAGTGCTAGGTTCAGGCCCTAACCGTATTGGCCAGGGGATTGAGTTCGATTACTGTTGTGTTCATGGTTTGTATGCCGCCAAAGAGTGTGGCTATGAAACAATTATGATCAATTGTAACCCTGAGACTGTTTCTACTGACTTCGATACAGCAGACAAGCTTTATTTTGAGCCTGTATTCTGGGAGCATATCTACGACATCATATTACACGAAAAGCCAGAAGGTGTAATCGTCCAATTGGGCGGTCAAACAGCCTTAAAGCTTGCCGAGAAATTGGATCGCTACGGTATCAAAATTATTGGAACAAGTTATAAAGCACTTGACCTTGCTGAAGATAGAGGTAGATTCTCTGCGCTGCTTGCCGAAAACAACATCCCTTACCCTCCGTTTGGTGTGATCCAGGATGCCGATGAGGCATTGGAGTTGTGTAAAGAAATTGGTTTTCCACTACTCGTAAGACCTTCTTATGTACTAGGTGGTCAAGGAATGAAAATCGTGATCAACGAGCAAGAGCTTGAAGAACACGTAGTAAACATCTTGAAAGATATTCCTGGGAACAGAGTTTTGCTTGATCACTTCTTAGAAGGGGCTAAAGAGGCAGAAGCTGATGCCATTTGCGATGGTGAAAACGTATACATCATTGGAATAATGGAGCATATAGAACCAGCTGGAGTTCACTCTGGTGACTCATATGCCATACTACCTCCATATAGCCTTGGTGACATTGTGATGCGACAGATCGAGGAGCATACCAAGAAGATTGCCTTAGCCTTAGAGACAAAAGGACTCATTAATATTCAGTTTGCTATAAAAGATGATCAAGTTTATATCATTGAAGCGAACCCAAGGGCCTCTAGAACCGTTCCATTCATAGGAAAAGCTTATCAGGAGCCTTATGT
>DLQN01000035.1 GCA_002477595.1 Roseivirga sp. UBA7431 | reverse complement strand
ATTGATGACTCCAAATACCAAGCCCGTCAGTAGGACTAATATCCATACCCGTCTGAATTTCCATGATTTCTCATCGGGCTGACTTGCTCCAGCGCTTTTAATGGTAATCGCTCCAGCGAGAGCTGCTGTAATACTAGAAGTAAATCCTGCTGCAAAAAGACCAATACCAAATACTACTCCCATAAAGGCACCATGATTTTCTACGAGTTTCTGGAAGAGGTTTCCAAATCCAAAATCTCCAACCAATGAAGTTCCTACAACAAGTACCGCCATGGATATTATACCCCCAAGAATAATGGATGGAATCATCCCGGATCGCATCTGGTTAATAGTTTGGCCTTTTGCTAATCCAGAACCCAAGAAAATATTGTAAGGCACAATGGTGGTTCCCACCAAACCCAAAGTGAGTAAAGCACTTTCTTCATTAATACTTGGAACGAGTAAGCCGATGAAAAAAGCACTTGCATCGATTTTTAAACTTAGCGCTGCGTATAGAAAAGCAATACCCATTAGGGCCACAATAACACCCAGTAGATTAGCCACTGTATTAATATTCCCGATTAGCAATACTGTGGCTGCAACTGCCACAATGATTACAGTAAATACCCAAGTTGGAATGCCAGTAACAATTAAGGCCAAGCCTGAGATTGCTCCAAGAATATTACCCGCCTCGTAAGCGGCACACCCTAAAAAAACAGCAATAGCAATAAACCAAACTAGACCTGGAGATTTAAAACGACTTTGAATTGCACCACCTAAACTCTGTCCAGTGACAATTGATACACGAGCAGCAGCTTCTTGAAGTACAATACATGCTCCAGTAGAAAAGAGTAATGCCCACAATAATTGGTATTGATGATTAGCTCCTGCTGAAGCTGCGGTTGTTACAGTACCAGGTCCTATAAAAGCAGCTGCAATTACCAGCCAAAAAATGAAATTCCAGAACTTTGACTTCATGGGGGGAAGATACAAATTATGGTTAAACACGGACAATGCGATAGACTTTCTATGCCGAACGTAACTAGCCTAACAGATATCCCACTCCCTTTGGCTTATTCAGCAACCAACCTGTCAGACTGTAACGACTAACATTGGTCTTTAAGACTTCGTGAGGAACTAGATCGCTTTTGAACATCACCAATCTCTTTCCGATAGGTTCAATTAGTTCAAAGCCATCCTCTTTGAATATCCTCAACTCACCACCATCTCCTTTTTTCCAATCTTTATTTAGGTATAAGATCAGCGAAATCAGCCGGTTCCCTCTGTTTTTGAACTGATCAACATGTTTGTGGTAGTAAGCTCCACTCGGATAATGCGCCAAATGAAACTCAGAATCAGAAATGCTTAAAAAACAATACCGCCTCAAGGCTTGAGTTACATCATCAAAAAGTTCAAGTGCTTTTTCGGTGCTTTCATCCTCATCTTTGTTTATCCAATAGATAAAGTCTTTGCGAATACTGGGCACAATTTGATGATTAGTCAGCGGGCCTATACCAGCGGCTTTAAAATCCTCCTCTTCCAATTTAGTCAAAAAGAAATCTCTTAGCTTTTCAAAAAGCTTATCATCGATGAAGTTGTCTATGATCACATAGTCATCTTCTGATAGTCGATCAACCCAGTCAATCGACTTATCAAATTCATTCTCTTTCAATTTGTACGTCAAACAGCGTGATCAAATGTGAACATTTACCTTAAATAAATCACCTCGGAATATGAAAATTGTAATCAGTTAGCGTTCTTCAAATAAAGATTGAGAAACCCCTATGTCTAAGCTTCAATTGGCCATTGTATTTGGAGGAAAATCCACAGAACACGAGATTTCATTATTGTCAACCAGAAGTATTCTAAGAGAAATCGACAAAGATAAATATGACATCTCTTTGGTCAGAATTGCCATCAATGGTAATTGGTTTTTGGTCGATACGGTTGACGCCATTGAATCCATCCCAATCACACTTATCCCGAGTAAGTATGGTACTTCAATTTTAGCCATTGAAACGGGGCAAATCATAAAAACAATAGACGTAGCCTTCCCGATATTACATGGCGTATTCGGAGAAGATGGAACCATTCAAGGCTATTTCAGAATGATGAATGTCGCCTTTGTTGGATGCGATGTAATGGCCTCTTCTGCTTGTATGGACAAAGATCTTACCAAACGTATCCTTCGCGATGCCGGTATTGGTATCGCGCCATATATGGTGGCTACTCCTGAGTATAAGCCGGATTTTGCTAAGGTTGAAAAGGCATTAGGCCTGCCACTATTTATTAAGCCTGCAAATCTAGGCTCCTCCGTTGGGGTCTTCAAAGTAGAGAACGAAAGCGAATACAATGAGAAGCTTAAAGAAGCGCTCACTTATGACTATAAGGTTCTAATTGAAAAGGCTATCGTAGGCAAAGAGATTGAATGTGCTGTCTTAGGCAATGAAAAGCCAAAAGCTTCATTACCTGGTCAAGTTATCATGAACTCCGAATTCTATGATTTCGAGTCCAAATATGTTAACAAAGATGCTTCTTCCACTCAAGTACCTGCACAGCTGCCGGATGATCAATTAGAAGTCATAAGAAGTATGTCTATTAAAGCCTACCAAGCTATGGGGTGCGAAGGACTGTCTAGGGTAGACTTTTTCGTTACTAACGATGGGGAAATTTTGATCAATGAAATCAATACTATTCCAGGATTCACCAATATTAGCATGTACCCAAAAATGTGGGAAGCCACTGGTATTTCATATCCTGAACTCATTGATATCCTTATAGAACTTGGCTTAGAACGATACAAAAGAGATAATCAGCTGAAGATTGTTGCTCAGGAAGTCAAATAGACCAGAAAATAATATCTAATAAATTAACCTTATCCTATTGACTTTGTGATAGTTTTTACTTCATATTGCTTGAGCAATATGAAGTAAAAACCGATGTCAACACCTAACGCCAAGCCGAGAGTAATTAAAGACTTTGACAAACTGGATCAAGACATCCAAGAACAAATCAAGTTAGAGTACCCTGAAGGCTTCGAAGACAACCTAATCTCTTTTACCAACATGGAAGGCAAGCGTGTGTCAGCCCTGCCTTTTGAAACTGAGGAAAAGCATTACCTGGTAAGAATGACTATTGAGGAAGCTCAGCAGATTATCGAAGATGATGACGATTACGATGGTGACGGTAACCTGAAGGATGAAATCAAAGAGGAATACGAAGACAAACACGAGGATGGTTCTGATCCTTTTGACGAAGATGATAACATTGAAGAAGACTAAAACGTCTTCTTTTTTTATATACCCATAGACAATTCATTGAATGAAGTTAGGAATCATCGGAGGCACAGGAATGCTTGGACACCACATTGCCATTGCCGCCATTTTCAAACAGTATGAAATTGTCATTATTCACCGCGAAGATTCAGACCTTAGTAGAATTAGCGACCTTACTCATGCGTCTAGGGTAGCAGACCTAAACGATAGAGGAAGTCTGATAAATGCCTTCAAAGGCCTCGACTATGTTGTTAATGCAGCAGCTTACTATCCTACAATTCCCAAGCCATTATCTGCAGAAATCAAGACGGCAAGACTACAAATGCAATTCTTTCTTGATGCAGTAAAGGAAGCCAATGTAAAACGAGCGCTCTATGTCGGTGGAGCCATAGCCATCCCTAAGTCTCTTTCAGGAACTGCTGACGAATCACAAGTCTATGAAAAAGCTCCAGAAAACACGGCACCCTATGTGCAGGTCAAATGGTTGATGGATGAAATGGCGAGAAATGCTTCAAAAGCTGGTTTACCCATTGTCATTGGAATCCCGTCAATGACTTTCGGGGAATATGATTATGGTCCAACAACTGGAAGGTTGATAGTTGAATTGGCTAACGACACACTTCCCGCTTACGTCAAAGGCGATAGAAACGTAGTATTTGCGGGTGATGCCGGTCGAGGACTATTATTGGCCTTAGAGAAAGGTCGTTTTGGCGAACGCTATCTGATTACTGGTGAAAACACCAATACCGATGACCTGGTAGGATTGATTTGTAAAAAGGCTGGCGTAAAAAAACTTGAAAAAACCCTTTCCATCAATATCGCAAAAATCATTTCAAAAGCACAAGAAATAAGGTATACACTTTTCAGAGGCGCACCTCCTACACTATCCTCCACTGCCATCGCGGTGCTTTCTAGCGGTCAACATTTAAATGGTATAAAAGCAAAAGATGAACTGGGCTATACACCAGAACTATCTGCTGATGACGCGGTACACAGAGCGCTAAACTGGTTTAAGAAAGTTGGTTATATCAAGTAGTCCTTTTTTTTCATAAGACTGTTTCCAACCCTTTGGTCTAATATCAGGTCTAAGCCTAAAACGATTAGAAATGAAAAAACTGATTTATTCAATCCTCCTAATTAATCTAGTTGTCTTCTCTTGTACCAATGAGGATGACGGAATGAATAATATTTCTGACTGCCCAACCGACATTGTATGCACCGAAATATTCGTGTCACTCACTTTTAGTCCAAAGGACATCAATAATCAACCCATTACGCTAGACAGTTTTTACGCTCAAAACCTAGATAATGGCAACACTTACAGTACCGAAAACAATGATTTTGCACAAGAGAATAGCTATATCGTAGTCACAGATGCTCAAATAGGAGAAATTAACAAGGCAGGCACGAATATTCGATTCATCGGCTTAAAAGGTGATGAAATTGTAGTACAGCAAGACTTTATGATAGGTCACGATTGCTGCCATGTAATTCCTTTAAACGGTCCATTTGATGGTCAGTAATACAGTTTTCATAAAGAAGCAATTAACATAGAGAGAGACCCACCCAAATAGTCATTCAATTTTCTTAGATTCATCCCTCGAGATTAATAATTGACTATGAAGTCTGTTGACATCAACTGTGATATGGGCGAAAGCTTTGGCAATTTTAAGATTGGCAATGATGAAGCTATTTTTCCACATATTACTTCTTGCAATATCGCCTGTGGCGTTCATGCTGGCGACCCGTATCAAATCGAAAAAACGATCGATCTAGCACTATCTTATGGTGTACAAATTGGGGCTCATCCTGGCTATCCAGACCTTCAGGGTTTTGGCCGTCGGGTAATCCCAATGGCGCAGGATGAGTTGTCTTCTTTTGTAAAATACCAAGTAGCCGCATTGCAAGGAATGGTAGCTAGCGCTGGCGGAAAACTCACATACGTGAAACCTCACGGTGCCTTGTATAATGAAATAGCAATTAATAAAACCGTGGCCAAAACAGTATACAAGGCAATCAAAAGTATTGATCCAAAGCTAAAAATAATGGGGCTAGCGGGTAGTCATGTGGAAGATATTCTTAACGCTATGGATATGGCGTATGTCCCAGAAGCATTTGCTGATAGACAATATGAAGCAGATGGTAAGCTTAGGTCTCGGTCGTTACCAAATGCCGTAATTAATAATGCCACTACTGCAGCCCAGCAAGTGGTGTCAATTGCCGAAAATGGCGAAACACAATCGATCGATGGTCAGAAAGTTCTGTTAGATGCCAAGAGCTTCTGTATACATGGTGATAATCCTGCTGCAGTGGACATTCTAAGGGAAATAGATGCGCTACTAATAGCGCATAATATTGAAAAAAAGCACTTCTAACATGAGAATACAACCTTTTGGTGATAGTGCACTTATCGTAACATTCGAAAAAGTAATTTCGGAAGCGACAAATCAAAAGGTCATTGCAGTCTACAATGCACTGAAATCAGAAAAACGTATCTTATACCTTATTCCCGCTTATAATTCTCTCACTATTGGCCTAAAAGTAGAACAATGGAGCTTGAGTAGCGCTAGCGTGTCAATTCAAAAGACAATTGATCAATTATCTACGCCAGAATTAACTGTAGTCGGAAGAACCTACACAATACCAGTCTGCTATGAAGCGCCTTTCGACCTTGACTCAAATGATGTTTGTGAGCAAACGAACTTGAGCAAAAAAGAATTAATAGAGATCCATTCAAGCCAAACATTCCGTGTATACATGCTAGGTTTTGTAGCCGGCTTTGCCTACATGGGTAGCTTACCCAATCATTTAGCTTGCAAACGTAAAGCTACACCCAGACTAAGAGTCCCGAAGGGGTCGGTTGGTTTAGCTGGGCTGCAGACTGGAATTTATCCAACAGAGGCTCCTGGTGGTTGGCAAATCATTGGACAAACACCCCTTAGAATGTTCGATGGGAATAGACCCGAAACAAGTTTACTTAGGCCTGGAGATCACGTAAGATTCCGACCAATAGGTCATGATGAATTCAAGATCATTCAACTGAAAATTGAAACTGGTATTTTTGAA
>DLQN01000069.1 GCA_002477595.1 Roseivirga sp. UBA7431 | reverse complement strand
GAGAAAGTCTACGGGCTCGAATTGGATTACACCAGTGATCAACGCAGCAAGTTTGGTGTTATAGCCGCAGCTAATAATTTCAGTATTCCGGTGCTCAGAAGTAACCAACCCTACAATTATTTCGAATTTACAGGGAAAGAAAATGTCAACTTAAGTGTATATGGCAATACACAATGGCAGCGTTTTCAATTATTTGGTGAAATGGCACTTTCTAAAAGTGGAGGTCTTGGGAGTTTAGGCGGATTTACTTCAAGACTATCTAAGAGAATAGACCTAAGTATGGTTGTAAGGAATTATGATCGCAACTTCCACTCTATAAGAGGTTCGTCATTCGCTGAAGGCTCTAGAAACATCAATGAAAGCGGAATCTATTGGGGCATAAAGTACAAACTCAATAGTCAGTTTAATCTGACCGCGTATTACGACTCATTTCGATTTCCCTGGTTAAGGTTTAGGATCAATAAGCCTTCAACTGGGAGTGATTATCTCGTACGCCTAAATCTAGCCCCAAATCGACTAGTAAAATCCTACTTTCAATTGAGAGGGAAAAGAAAAGCCGAAAACCGAACGATCACAGAGACAAACCAGACGGAAGTACGATTAGGTCGAAGTATGCAGTATCTACTAAATACACGGTATTCTTTATCTTCTGCACTAAGTGGACAAACGAGGGCTCAATACAGCAGCTACGACATTGGAGGAGAAAATACTTTCGGTTATGCTATGATGCAGGACATCATCTATACCACTCCAAAGCTCTCTATAAGCTCACGCATGGCACTATTTGATACAGAGGGTCAGCAAAACCGTCAGTATGCTTATGAAAGGGATGTATTATATGCGTTTTCTATACCTGGATACAGTGGCCAGGGCATTCGGAACTATCTCCTATTTAGCTATCGAATGACTCCGCATATAGACATCTGGGCGAGAATAGCTAGGACTACATTTTACGATCGGAATGAGATTGGCACGGGTCTTGAAACAATCATTGGAAATAAAAGAACCGATGTTAAGTTTCAAATCAGATATAAAATGAGATAATCTCTCCTTTCAAACATTATCATTTGTTGGGGACTTCAAACTTTGATAATTTCCTCCCTAGATTAAAAACCAAGATCATTATGAATATAAGACGAGTAGTGTTTCAAGCTTTTTTCCTTTTAGGAGCAGCGTCAATGCTAATGGCTCAAGAAAAGGCAAACAGAAGCGACAATGAAAGATGGCAACAACGTGTAAATTATTACATGGAAATTGACATGAATGTCGAAACTAATCGCTTCCAGGGTGTTCAAAAATTAGATTACACCAATAACTCTCCTGAAGACCTTAACATGGTTTTCTATCATTTATACTTTAATGCCTTTCAGCCAGGGAGTATGATGGATGTAAGATCTCGTACGATTCAAGATCCTGACAGAAGAGTAGGAGATAGAATTTCTAAGCTTTCAGATGATGAGATCGGATACCAAAAGATCTTTTCTCTCAAAAAAGATGGCATAGATCTTCAATACGAAGTTGTAGGAACAATACTCGAGGTTAAACTCGATAGCCCTATCAAGCCTGGTC
The DNA here is from genome assembly GCA_002477595.1 of Roseivirga sp. UBA7431. Taxonomy (GTDB): domain Bacteria; phylum Bacteroidota; class Bacteroidia; order Cytophagales; family Cyclobacteriaceae; genus Roseivirga. The sequence goes on along the minus strand of DLQN01000069.1, from coordinate 2,993 downwards.
AAACAGTGACTTTTGATATGACATTCGAAGGCCAAGTGCCTGTTCAAATTAGAAGAACTGGTAGAGACAATGCTGAAGGCATACGCTATTCAATGGCTCAGTGGTTTCCTAAAATGGCTGAATATGATTACCAAGGATGGCATGCAGACGAATACATCGGCCGTGAATTTTACGGAGTTTGGGGCGACTTTGAATTGAAACTTTCTATAGACAAAGACTATGTTGTTGGTGGAACAGGCTATCTGCAAAACCCTCTTGAAATAGGCCATGGCTATGAAAACCCTGGCGATAATGTAAATCAGAAAATAGTTGACGGTAAATTAACTTGGCATTTTATTGCGCCTGATGTACATGATTTTATGTGGGCTGCAGATCCAGAGTACCTTCACAATAAACTAACTATGAAAAATGGTACTGTACTTCACTTTTTCCATCAAGAAGGACAAAACTCTGATAACTGGGAGAAGCTAAGACCATTGACAGAAATGTCATTCGAGTATGCTAATAAATACTTTGGGCAGTACCCATACAAACAGTTCTCAGTAATCCAAGGTGGTGACGGAGGCATGGAATACCCAATGTCTACATTGATCACAGGTAACAGAGGAAGTCTTCTTGGCGTAACAATACATGAGTCTATGCATGATTGGTATCATGGTGTACTAGGTAGCAACGAAGCCCTCCACCCATGGATGGATGAAGGATTCACGTCTTACGCATCATCCCGAATCTCTCAGCACATTTCTATGGCTACAAAGGGAGAATCAGCTCCTGTACCCACCATTGAAACCATTGGTTCTAGATCAGGTCAAGGGAGTTACCTAAGGTCTGCGGCTAGTGGCAATGAAGAGGCCATGAGCACACACTCAGATCACTATGACTTAAATGGTATTTACAGCGCAGCTGCCTATGGTAAAGGAGCTGTTTGGATGAGCCAAATGGGCTATGTAATTGGCGAGGAAGCCAGAGACCGAGGTCTACTTGAATACTTTAACAGATGGAAATTCAAGCATCCAAATCCAAATGACGTATTACGTGTCATGGAAGATGTATCAGGCCTTGAGCTTGACTGGTACAATGAATACTTCGTGTTCACCACCAAACAAGTTGATTATGGCATTAAAGACGTTGTAGGTGAAGATCAAAAGACGAAAGTCACACTTGAGCGTGTGAAGAAAATGCCAATGCCTATGGATGTTGTAGTGACTTATACAGATGGCACCAAGGAAGTTCACTACATGGCATTAAGAATGATGCGTGGTGAAAAACCTGCCGAAACAAATGACAAGAGAATCGTTCATGAAGATTGGCCTTGGACTCACCCATCATATGAATTAACGGTTGACAGACCAATCTCAGAAATCGCTTCTATTGTAATCGACCCTTCTGGCAGAATGGCTGACACAGACAGAAAGAACAATTCATGGGAAGCCGAAAAACTAGAAAAGAAGAGGTAATTTCAAAGAATCGCCTCATCCTAAATAGGTACCACGGGCTTTAGAGAAAAACAATCTTTAAACAGGAGTTAGCTACAGCTAACTCCTGTTTTTGTTTTAAGACTTTTATAGTGATGAATACTTTTGTGTGTCGTTAAACAAGCGATGTGAGTTAATAGCAATATGCTATTGACGCTTAAGAGGTAGTATTCCTTATGAGCCCGTTTCATATAAGTGTTCACTACGCGTTATTTCGTGTAATGCTATTTCAGAGCAGGACATACGCATAAAAAAAGCCCCTCGATATTCGAGGGGCTTTTTCTTGATTATTTGTAAGCTTTACTTCTTTCTCTCTTTAAGGATAATTGCATCAACAGACTTGTTCTTCACCAACTGGTTGAAGGCTGGTAGATCATTCTCCATTAGTCCTTTCAACTTAGCCAATTCAGCATCTATTTGTTTTGTCAACTCAACTCTAACAGTTTCAGACTGATCGGTTGGCCTCCACTCTCCTCCTCCGGCAACCCCAAGAAGTCCAGCCAGTTTGTTATTTAATCGAATAGGAAAGTTCAATGGATCTTGTCCTGATCTATTTTTAGTCTGATAAAGTGCTTCTTCCACTTCTGTCATCTTATTCATCAACTCCTTACCTGACGCAACAACATCTTCATACTTGTCATCACCTTTGATTTTATCCATTAAACCGTCCATTTGCTCTCTAGCAGCTCGGACATCCTTAATTGCTTGGTGAGTTTCAGTAACCTTGTCACGCACTTTCATTAAGAAATCAAACTGTGCTTGAATATCAGCATCAGTAGAAGGATAACGCGGATCTTTAATCAACTTAAACTTAGTTTCCTGAGACTCCTCGCCTACAATCAATTTGGCAGTATACTCACCAGTTGGCGCAGCTGGCCCAGGGCCTCTAACAGAAGCTGCCCACATGATAATACCTTCAAAACTTTCAGCATTATCATAACGCATATTCCAATTGAAAGTGTTCATCCCTTTCTCAGGCTTCTGCGTGAAAGACTTCACTAGGTCACCATTCTTATCATAGATCTCGATAGCTACTTTGGTTCCTTTTTCTACTCCATCTTTCATGTAATAGTAAATCATTGGACCAGCAGGCTTATTCTTACCTGATGTCAGGGAGGCATTTCCATCACCACCGCCACCACGACCACCACGGCCGCCACCGCCTCCTAGACGATAAGCATCCATTGGCTTAAACATATGGAAGTTCTTTGCAGAGACTTCATCAGACAATTGGTGAAGAATGGTCAAATCATCAATCATCCAAAATGCTCTACCTTGAGTAGCTGCAATTAAGTTATCATCTTTAATCGCTAGGTCAGTAACCGGAACGATTGGTAAGTTCATTTGGAAAGGCTTCCAAGAAGCACCATCATCAAATGAAACGAACATTCCTCTTTCAGTACCCGCGTAAAGTAATCCAGCTTTCTTCTGATCAGCTCTTACTACTCTTGTGAAATAGTCGTTTGGAATACCAGCCGTGATTTTTGTCCATGTCTTACCATAATCCTTTGTCTTGTA
>DLQN01000038.1:3303-3477 GCA_002477595.1 Roseivirga sp. UBA7431 | reverse complement strand
GCGGACTTCGCTACCAAAATGGTTGAGAAACTTAAAGCAATCGATGCTTCTGAGATGGAGTTCACAGATCAAATCAGTGTGGAATTGATGATTTATCGGATGCAAGAGGATATCGATCATTACGATTTTCAAGCTTACCTCAATCCGATTTTAGTGGATGCGGGTTTTCACATT
>DLQN01000038.1:0-3261 GCA_002477595.1 Roseivirga sp. UBA7431 | reverse complement strand
CCCAATCGGTATCGCTTTCGATCTACAGAGGATTATGAGAAATACATTCGTGACTTAAAGGCGTTCCCGAAATATGTCCAACAACATATTGAACTCATGAGAAAAGGTTTGGCCAGAGGCATTGCACAGCCAAAAGCCATATTAGACGGATATGATGTTACTTATAACACCCATTTGGTGGCCGATTATACTGAAAGTTCATTTTATGCGCCTTTCTTACAGTTTCCTGATTCCTTTTCTGAGGAAGACAAAACAGAATTATTAAAGAAAGGGAAAAATGCAGTTGAAAATGGTGCATTGGCAGGATATCAATTGGTGAAGGACTTCTTTGATAACGAATACATTCCTGATGCACCAGACGAAATAGGTGCTTCTCATTGGCCGAAGGGCGAGGAATACTATCAGAACAGAGCCAACTATTATACCACTAATGATCTGTCAGTGAAGGAAATTCACGACACTGGATTAAGAGAAGTCGAGCGTATCAAAGAAGAGATGGAAGCGGTCATGAAAAAGGCTGGCTTCAAGGGTACCCGAAAAGAGTTCATCCAATTTCTACGTACCGATCCTCAGTTCTACCCTAAAACACCACAAGAGTTACTTTCTTATGCTGCCTACTTGTCTAAAAAGGCTGATGGAAAACTTCCGGCACTTTTTAGCAAACTACCAAGACAACCTTACACGGTCGAGCCTGTTGCGCCACATCTGGCGCCTAAATACACAGGCGGTAGATATTCTGGAGCCCCTATTAATAGTACTAGAGCAGGAGAATACTGGGTGAACACTTATGATTTACCAAGTCGGCCTTTATATGTTATGCCTTCACTAACGCTTCACGAGGCAGTGCCGGGTCATCACCTACAATCCGCTTTGACTCAAGAATTAGAGCACTTACCGCAGTTTAGAAATAACATGTATATCTCCGCATTTGGGGAAGGTTGGGGGTTATACTCCGAGTTTTTAGGAATTGAAATGGGGATGTATGAAACACCTTATGACGACTTTGGTAGACTTACCTACGAAATGTGGCGGGCTTGTCGATTGGTTGTTGATACTGGTATTCATGCCTATGGATGGCAAAGGCAGCAGGTAATTGACTACTTAGCTGAGCATACCGCGCTTTCAATCCATGAATGTACGACCGAAACCGACCGTTATATCTCTTGGCCTGGGCAAGCATTATCCTATAAAATGGGAGATCTAAAAATCAAGGAATTAAGAAGCAAAGCCACCGAGCAACTCAAAGACGACTTTGACATTAGAGCATTTCATCAAGCACTATTATCAGAAGGCACTTTAACATTGCCTCTTATGGAGCAACTCATTGATAGATATATTCAAGAAGTAAAAACCAAGAATGACTAAGCGATTCTTCTGTATTGATGGGCATACCTGTGGTAACCCAGTAAGATTGGTGGCCGGTGGAGGCCCATTACTCAATGGGGCCAACATGAGTGAGAAAAGACAGCATTTCCTAAAGGAATACGACTGGATTCGGAAAGGCCTTATGTTCGAACCAAGAGGGCATGATATGATGTCAGGATCAATGCTGTATCCGCCTAGCGATCCGGCTAATGACATTGGGGTACTGTATATTGAAACCAGTGGTTGCCTTCCAATGTGTGGTCATGGAACTATTGGTACGGTTACTTTCATGATTGAAGAAGGGCTTGTCACACCAAAAGCGCCTGGGAAGCTAAGACTTGAAACGCCTGCAGGCCTAGTCAGAATTGACTACGAACAAGAGGGTGAAAAGGTAACAGCAGTGAAACTCACTAATATTCCATCTTACGTGGCAGCTACGAACCTAGAAGTTGAATGTCCTGACTTTGGCACACTCAAAGTAGATGTTGCCTATGGTGGAAATTTCTACGCTATTGTAGATCCACAAGTTGGTTATGAAGACATGGCCAATTATAGTGCGCTTGAATTGATTAGTTGGAGCCGCTCTATTAGAGATTACATGAACACTAACTTCTCGTTTGTTCACCCTGAAGACCCTACAATCATGGGCCTAAGCCATTTGATGTGGACAGGTAAACCAACTAACCCAAATTCGACTGCACGAAACGCTGTGTTTTATGGCGAAAAGGCTATTGATCGTTCACCTTGCGGAACAGGAACTTCAGCAAGAATGGCACAATGGGCTGCGAAAGGCAAGCTTCACAAAGGCGATGAATTTATTCACGAAAGCATTATTGGGAGTCAATTTATTGGAAAAGTAGAGGACATTACAAAAGTTGGTGAATTCGAAGCCATTATTCCTAGTATTAAAGGCTGGGCAAGAATTACGGGGCACAACAACATTACCATCGATGATGAGGATCCGTACGCACATGGGTTCTCGGTGATATAATTATGGATAAGAAAGTAGTCATAGTCGGAGCTGGAATAGTTGGTTTAAGTACTGCCTATTATTTAAACAAGGCGGGTATTGAAGTTACTGTCATTGAAAGTACTAATGGCAATGATAATTGCTCTTATGGTAACGCAGGCTATGTCGCTCCTAGTCACCTGATCCCTCTAGCCTCACCTGGAATAATAAGTCAAGGATTGAAATGGATGTTGAGTAGTTCAAGTCCGTTTTATATTCAACCAAAACTTAGTCGAGATCTATTAAAATGGGGCTGGTTATTCAAAAAGGCTTCGACAGACAAAAGAGTAAAAGCAGCGATACCTGTACTTTATGATTTGACAACTCAAAGTCAGCAGCTGTATGAAGAAATATTGGCAGAAGAAAGGATAGAAGCAGGCTATAATAAGCCAGGGCTTCTTATGGTGTGCCAAACGAAAGAGGCCTTAAAACATGAGATTGAACTCGTTGAAATTACTAATCAGTATGGTTTAGAAGCCAGCGTTCTATCAAAAGAAGAAACAGAAAAACTAGATCCCAATGTAGCATATAACATGGCTGGTTCGGTTTACTTTGGCTGTGACGGTTGGATGACTCCAAATGTTTTTATGGATCAGTTCAAAGCGCTGCTCATAAAGAGAGGCGTGAAAATCGATTACCAAACTGAACTCCAAGAAATTAGTGTACGTGGAAATCAAATAACAGAATTCGTGACCAATCGTGGCAGCTATCAGGCAGATGAATATATCATTGCAGCAGGTTCCTGGTCGCCAAGACTGGCCAAAAAACTTAAAATCGACATCCCTCTTCAACCGGGTAAAGGGTACAGCTTCAACATAGAAAAGTCTCCTGTTTCGCCAAAACTACCTTCCATTTTAGTCGAAGGTCGAATTGCAACAACCCCAATG
>DLQN01000094.1:8283-27629 GCA_002477595.1 Roseivirga sp. UBA7431 | reverse complement strand
GCGCCCGATAAACCGGAGTTCGCCTTTATCGGTCGATCGAACGTGGGGAAATCCTCCCTAATCAACATGATGACGGCTCGCAAAGGGCTTGCAAAAACATCTGGTAGTCCTGGGAAAACACAATTGATCAATCACTTTTTGATTGATGAGAGTTGGTACTTAGTAGATTTGCCTGGGTATGGCTATGCAAAGACGAGTAAAAAGAATAGATCTGCTTGGGAATTAATGATTCAGGATTATCTATTGAATCGTGAAAACCTTCAAATCGTTTTCGTATTGATCGATTCAAGATTGGAACCACAAAGGATCGACATTGAATTTACACAATGGCTTGGTGAAAGTGGAGTTCCGTTAGCACTCGTATTTACGAAAGCTGACAAGCAATCCATGAATAAGTCCCAACAGTCAATAGCCAAATTCAAAAAAGTAATGAAACAAACGTGGGCGGACCTTCCCATGATCTTTTTATCCTCATCTGAAACAGGGTTAGGAAAAGCCGAGTTGTCCGAATACATAGAACATATTCTTGAAAGTTGAGTTTTTCTTTGATTTAAGAATCAGGTTAGATTTACTTTGAGCCATTATTGAAACAGCGCATTTATGAAGTTTGAAGAAATAGCATCCGTATCTGGAAAAGGCGGATTATTTAAAGTTTTAAAACCTACCAAGAACGGTGTGATCTTAGAATCACTTGACGGCAAGAAGTCAAAACTAGTCGTTGGAGCTGATGCTCAAGTTTCCATTCTAAGCGAAATCTCCATTTACACTAATACCTCTGAAGGGGCAACGCCATTGAATGAGGTAATGCAAAAAATTCATGCTGAATTCGAAGGAGACACTGGTCTCGACAAGAATTCTGATGGGGATGAACTGAAGTCTTTCTTGAAGCATGTGCTTCCAGACTATGATGAAGACAGAGTATATACGTCTGACATCAAGAAACTTGTGACTTGGTACAATCTATTGGCTAAGATAGCTCCAGACTCTTTTACAGCAACTGCTGAAGCAGGAGAAGAGAAAACAGAAGAGTAGACCACCATTAGTTGTATGAGCGAGCACAGCGACTTAATCAACAGCCTTACCCTTTTTGAAAAGGAATTCCAACTTGAGAAGTCCTATCTCAACCTTCAAGCAAAGGAAGAGATCAGTTATGACCAAGCTTTCCTTATGATTGTGCGCGTGGTGGAAGATCTATTGAGCAAGGACTTCAATGGGTTGATCAATGTTCTTTACCGAATTGATGTCTCAGAAGAGAAGTTGAAAGGTGCCTTGGCATTATCAAATGATAATCCCACGTCAGTAATCGCTAAAATGATTTTAGATCGACAATTACAGAAAGTAGCCCTACGGAAGAAATATTCTTCTTAAAGTGTCGAGGCTTCTTTAACCATTTCCTTACTCCCTACGAAGAATGGTACTCTTTGATGTAATGAGGTAGGTTGAATCTCCATGATCCTGTTAGTTCCGTCTGTTGCCCTACCACCTGCTTCTTCGGCAATAAATGCCAAAGCATTGCACTCATAAATTAAACGCAGCTTACCGTTTGGTGCTTTTGTTGTAGAGGGATAAATGTAGATACCGCCCTTTAGCACATTCCTATGAAAATCAGCCACTAAAGATCCAATGTACCTAGCGGAGTATTCACGTTCCTTGCAAGTCGCTATATAATCTTTTACTTTTTGAGGAAATGAACCAGAGACACCCTCGTTAACCGAGTATATCGAACCCATTTTCGGTATCGTCATGTTCGAGTGTGAAAGTATATACTCTCCTAATGAGGGTTCATACGTAAACCCATTCACTCCCTTACCAGTGGTATACACAAACATGGTAGATGAGCCATAGAGTATATACCCTGCTGCTACCTGATCTTTACCGGGTTGTAAAACATCTTCTGACTGCACCGGGCTGCCCATTGGGGAGACCCTTCGGTAGATCGAGAAGATAGTTCCTACGGAAACGTTGACATCAATATTGGAAGAGCCATCTAGCGGATCTATTGCTACGATGTATTTTGCTCTTGGGTTGTTGAGGTCAATAACATCTTCAACTTCTTCAGAAATAATAGCAGCAACCTCGCCACCTTTCTTCAAAGCTCTTGTAAAACGTATGTCGGCTGCAACATCTAAGTTTTGTTGTGTTTCTCCCTGTATATTTTCCGCACCATAGGAGCCCGTAATCCCAGCTAAACCCGCTCGATTGATTTCACGGTTAACTACTTTCCCAGCGTAGGCTAAGTCTCTGATTAGCTGAGACAACTCTCCGCTTGCAAAAGGAAAATCCTCTTGGTTTCTCATGATAAATCGGTCGAGATTAGAGCCAACAGGCAATGCAATTCTCGAATTTTCCGCTTTTCCCATAGGTATATGTAATTTGTTTATCGGAAATCGTTAATAACTTGCAGCGAAATTACTAAAATATATACACGTCCCTTGAAAGTATTTAAGTTTGGTGGCGCATCTGTAAAAGATGCAGATTCAGTCAGGAACATGAGCAAGATTATTCAGGCTTATCAAACTGACAAATTAATCGTGGTTGTTTCCGCAATGGGTAAGATAACCAATGCCCTTGAAGAGCTCCTAAGCTTGACTATGGAGGAGCGAGAAGTAACTACGCCACTAGAGGCAATAAAAGACTTCCATCAAACCATTATCAATGACTTGGGCATTTCATCAGATGAAGTGCTGAAGAAAGATATTGCTGAGGTTTTTGAGCAGTTAGAGAATGGACTAAATGAGTTCAGCTCAAGCATGGGGTACGACTACATGTACGACCAAACCGTCTCTTTAGGAGAAATTCTTTCGACAAAAATCATAGCCAGTTATTTAAATAATCAAGGTATTGCGGCATCATGGTTGGACGCAAGAAAAGTAGTCAAGACAGATAGTTTACATAGACAGGCTATAGTAGATTGGGGCGCCTCTCAGGCAATGATCAAGTCCCAAATTAAAAGGTCTATTGAAGAAGGGATCGTAATTACGCAAGGATTTATTGGTAGTAATTCTGATTTCAAAAGCACCACACTGGGACGAGAGGGCAGTGATTTCAGTGCGGCCATCTTTGCGACATCTGTGAATGCAGAGTCTGTTACGATATGGAAAGATGTACCTGGAGTCTTAAATGCAGACCCTAAAAAGTTTGCAAACACTGTCTTATATGAAAAGCTGCCTTACAAAGAGGCTGCTGAAATGACATACTATGGTGCTTCTGTAATTCATCCAAAGACCATCAAACCACTAGCCCAAAAAGGAATCCCACTTTATGTGCGCTCTTTTCAATCGCCTGAGGATTCAGGTACCACGATTGAGGAATCTATAGTACCGAATTTAGCCCCTGCCATTATTCACAAGGATGGACAGACCGTGATTTCATTTAAAATAAGTGACTTCTCATTTATCAATGAGCATCATATTCACTTGATCTTTGAGCATATTAAAAGATTAAATTTGACAATCAATCTGATGCAAAACTCGGCTATTTCTTTCACCGTATGCATGGATGATGATCCTAAGAAGCGAGAACAACTCCGAACAGCTTTGATGGATGAGTTTCTGATCTACTACAATGAAGGGTTGGAAATGATTACCATCAAAAATTACAACCAGGATTCGATTAATGAGCTGATGAAAGACAAGCAAATCATCATAGAGCAACGGTCAAGGAATAACTTCCAAATGGTGTATAAGGTGTGATTCTCCCTTCGTCAAGACTTCGAAAGACATGGTTAGGTGATTAGTGAAGTTCCAATTTTAAAACCTGCAACCTATTATTAATTCTTCATTAAACATTAGGAAGACTTCTAGCTTCTAGGGAAAACTAATCATTTATTGCTCTTTCCGAGTAGGTACTCAATTAGTTCATCCACCGATCGATTAAGAATATCAAATACTTCTTGGAAACCTTGCTCTCCTCCGTAATATGGATCAGGTACATCACTATTTATTTCTAAGGTGTCAAAGTACCTCATTTTAAAGACCTCGGCCTTGGCACCTTTTGGCCTCAGACTTACTATATCCTCATAATTGGCATCATCCATAGGTATAATGAAATCAAAATCATAAAAATCCTTCACCTCGAATTGTCTTGCGTAATGATCATAGCGTACGCCATTCTGTTTGGCATTAGCCACCGAACGACTGTCAGGATGTTTACCAATATGATAGGCTGCCGTTCCACAAGAATCCATTTCAAATCTCCCTGACAACCCTTTCTCATTGACCCGCTGTCTGAAAATTCCTTCGGCCAGCGGAGAACGACAAATATTACCGAGGCAGACAAATAACACATTCACTTTACTCATTGATCTCCTTTAGACTCTTAAATTAGCAATCGAAAACAAGAAACAATCAATTAGCTTAATTCACACCTATGGAATTCATAAAAGTTGATAAAACCTTTGCAAAGCACGTTGCACTCATTCAATTAAACCGTCCGAAAGAACTAAATGCACTTAACCTTCAGTTGATGGCAGAGATTCGTGACAACCTAAAGGAACTAGACCAAGATGAGGAAGTAAGAGTAATTATCATCACTGGTAACGAAAGAGCTTTTGCCGCAGGTGCAGACATCAAGCAAATGGCTGGCAAGGGAACTATTGATATGTGGAAAACTGATCAATTCAGCACTTGGGATCAGATTAACAAAACACGTAAGCCAATCATTGCCGCTGTATCAGGATTTGCACTTGGTGGTGGTTGTGAGCTAGCGATGACTTGCGATATGATAGTAGCCTCCGAAACAGCACAGTTCGGTCAACCAGAGATCAAAATTGGTGTAATGCCTGGCGCTGGTGGTACTCAAAGGCTCACGAAAGCCCTAGGCAAAGCCAAGGCAATGGAATTAGTCTTGACAGGCAAATTCATCTCAGCTGAAGAAGCCTTAGGATACGGCTTAATCAACAAAATTGTCCCAGTAGAATTGTATTTAGAGGAAGCCACAAAGCTTGCAAGAGAAATTGCAAGCATGTCTCCAATAGCGGTTCAAATGGCTAAAGAGTCTGTTAAAAGATCATTCGAAGCGCACCTAGAAGAAGGGCTTCACTTTGAACGTAAAAACTTCTATATGCTCTTTTCTGCCAACGACCAGAAAGAAGGAATGAATGCCTTTGTTGAAAAGCGAAAACCGGACTTTAAAGGAAACTAAAAAAGGCCCCGATAAATCGGGGCCTTTTTTTATACATTTTGTTGTGCTTTTTATCTAAAACTGAAGCCGACACCCGCGGTTAAGGTGTTGTACTCCTGTATTGCATACTCTCCTGTAATGGTTAAGAAAAGAAGCTTAATTCTAACACCTATGTTAGTTCTGATACCAGCGTTCTTATAATTCAGACTAATTGGGTCCGTAAAAGTACTCGTCTCAGTAGAATAGTCTCCAAGCATATTGAAATCCACATTACTATTAGAGTAACCAAGTCCCGCGAATGCAGTAAAGAACAAAACCTTCTTAGAGATCACTCCTTGAACAGTCCATGCATTAGCGTTAAACTCTGCTGTCTGACCTGCGGCTTCATCAATATTTACATACGACTCTAGGTTTGTATAGCCTAAGAAAACAGAAAGGTCAAATGGCAGTAGTTTCTCTGCTGGTAGATACTGCGTCACATCGTGCATTACTCCAATCCCGAAGAGTTTAACTCCTCCATCACCTTCAAAGTCTTGCTCAGGGATATACCTTAATTTAAGCTCGGTACCTTTGAAGATGCCTAATCCCAACTGAATCATTGGTACTGGCACAGCATTAAAAGGAACGATATCTTCATCAATCCCAAGACCTGTAGGTGCAGAAATCCTAATGATCTCATCTCCATTGTCATCTGTAAATCGTAACTCTGGAAGATCATCAGCACCTAAATTGGGACCGAAAATAGTTGGTAACCTACGTGTGTCTGATGGATTGGTCAAGCTCACATTTGTAAGTCCTGTTGGCAAAGTAAAAAACTGATTGCTATCAGGAACTCTAGCCAAAGAGATACTACCAGAGATATCAAATCCAAGAAATTTATGTGGTTTGGCGGTATTATACCATCCACTATTCATTCCAAAACCAAAGCCCTCGAAGGCAGGTTGTAAGTAGCTTTCCAAAAGCAAACTAGCATCATCAATACCAGCTTCTAGGAAGCTATCAAAGTCTAGGCCTTGCGCCTTTGTCATGTTTGGTGTTAAAGCCAAAAAACATGCAGCAAAAAGTATTAGTATTGTTTTTTTCATGTTGTCGATGTTTTGAGGATTAATCTAGTAGCTGTATTCTAGCCGTTACGTCAAATTGAAAAATGAAGTCAAAATCAACATCTTGCGACTGGAGGGTAACATCCTCACCTACAATTGTCATTTCAACTTGAAAAGACGTGCCGTTCTTTAAGGCTTGCTCTAGGCTAGCAATTGCGGCAGTACTCACCAAACCAGGAGCGTCCTTATCAAATAAAAGCACATTGACGGGATTGTTCTGGACATTGTCAATTCTAATTGATAGAAGGTCTTGCGAGCTTTCTCCTTGAATCTGAATCGTCATATCAATCACCAAATCAGCCGAACTCCCTGCTGGGAAATTATCGATTGTATAAGACATTTTGTTGATAGTGAATCGCTCGGTGTCCTCCAAATATTCATCGAAGTCATCAGATCCCAAGTTAATCTGTCCCGTGTTAACCGAAATTGGTGGTATTTGTGGAACTAGTACACCCACTGCAATAGCAGGCACAGATAGCTGCACAGAAATCGGATCAATCTCAATGTTTTTAGAAACATCTGATTGAACACCTGCGTCACCACATCCCCAAAGGATGACGGGCATGCAGGCAATTAGATAAAAAATTTTGCGCATTGATTTTGGTGTTTAGTACATAAGAGTTTAAAATAATGAGAAGCTTAAAATTGCATCTCCTCTACGAAAGTAGCAAAATTTGAGGTCCACTCTTGAAGAGAGTTACTGTAGGGGATGCAATTTTTCTACAAAATCTTGTTTTTAGATCATAAAGCGCATTTACTGAAAGAGTATCTTCTCAGTTTCCTATTTTTGTAGTCAATGATCTTCTTGTATAACCTGGGCATCAGGTTTTATTATTTTTTGATTCGAATTGCCTCTCCCTTTAATGTGAAAGCAAAGAACTTCTTGGCGGGGAGGAAGGGGCTTTTTATAGCATTAAAGCATGCTCTTATTCAAAATACATCGCCTATTGCTTGGTTTCATGCAGCCTCACTCGGAGAGTTTGAACAGGGGTTGCCAGTTATGGAAGCCTATCGCAAAGCTTTCCCATCCCATAAAATTTTAGTGACCTTCTTCTCTCCCTCTGGCTATGAGCAAAGAAAGCAGCATCCAATTGCTGACTTTATTTTTTACTTACCCATAGATACACGGTCGCATGCAAAGCGTTTTTTTGATGTGGTAAACCCAACGAAGGTCTTCTTTATCAAATACGAATACTGGTTTCATTATTTAAATGAAGCGAACCAAAGGAGCATCCCACTTTATAGCATTTCAGCACTATTTACTGCAAATCATATTTTCTTTAAGCCATATGGAAGCTTTCATAGGAAAATGCTTGCCTTCTTCAATCATACATTTGTTCAAAACGAATCTTCACTTGAGTTACTTAAAACCATTGGAATTGAGGCTGCTAGCATATCTGGGGATACTCGTTTCGATCGCGTCATTAAGACCATTGCCAAGCCTGAGACTTACCCAAGTATCCAAAAGTTTAAAGGCAATGATCAGTTAATGATTATTGGTAGTGCCTGGCCGAGCGACATGCAAGTGATACTAGAGTTTATCAATACTTCGGCAAGTGGATTGAAATTTATCATCGCTCCTCACATGATCGATGAGGCAAGCGTAAGGAAGGTGACCACAGGCTTGACTAAGTCAGTCCATAGATATTCTAGTAACGAAATCATTCCAGAAGCTACAGAAGTCTTGATACTTGATACGATGAATATGTTGTCCTCAGTCTATCAATACGGTAGTTTTGCCTTTATAGGAGGTGCCTTTGGTGACGGTTTACATAATATATTAGAAGCTGTAGCTTTCGGCTTACCCGTAGTTTTTGGTAATAAGGGCCTTGAAAAATTTCCTGAGTCGATTGAATTACAAAAATTAGGAGGGGCTTTCAGTGTGGCTTCAATGGCTAACGCATCTGAAATTTTAGAGAAACTAAATAAGGACAATACATTCAGGTCTAAAACCTCTCATATTTGCAAGCAATATATCCAAGAACATGCTGGGGCAACTGAACACATACTCGATTACTTGAAAAACGAATAGCATGAAAGGACAGGTAATCAAATCGACAGGCAGTTGGTACGAAGTAAAAACTGAAGCCGGAAAAGTATTTCGCAGCCGACTACGTGGCAAGTTTAAGATGGAGGGTATTAAGATCAATAACCCTGTTGCCGTGGGTGATTGGGTAGAGATTGAAGAAGAAGAAAAAGGAGATAATTCCGCGGTGATCACACAACTTCATCCAAAGACGAACTACATCATCCGAAAGTCAACGAGAAAGACCGGTTTCTCACATATACTTGCCTCCAATGTAGATCAAGCCTTGTTATTAGCCACTGTGACCTTCCCAAAAACGTCCTTGGGCTTTATAGATCGTTTCTTGGTCAGTGCCGAATCTTTTAGAATTCCCGCGTTGGTTGTTTTCAATAAAAAGGATTTGCTCAACCAAGCAGGTATTGATTTTTGCCATGAGCTCATAGAGATGTACGAGTCAATTGGTTATCGTGGGAGTTTAATTTCAGTGCTAGACGAAGAAGGTATCTTAGAGCTTACTGGCTTATTAAAGGATAAAACTACCCTGATTGCAGGGCACTCTGGCGTGGGCAAATCTACCCTACTCAATATCCTTGTACCAGGGCAGGTACAAAAAACTGGGGAAGTCTCTACTTATGCGAATAAAGGTACCCACACCACTACTTTTGCTGAGATGTTTGAAATGGATAATCTGACTAAGATTATCGATACCCCAGGCATTAAAGAACTGGGCTTGGTAGATATGCAAGCCACTGAGATTAGCCATTATTTCCCCGAAATGCGCGCCTACTTAGGGCAATGCAAATTCAATAATTGCCTGCACACCAACGAACCTGGCTGCCAGGTTCTAGAAGCATTAGAAGCAGGAACAATCGAGGTGTCTAGGTACCATAGTTATCTAAGCATTTTAGAAGATTATGATAACAGAAGGTAAAAAGGAAAGAGTCCGTCCTTTCCTCTTTATCAGTAATTGGCTTAGTCTTCCTACCTATTCGCTACATACTCCACTTTAGTTTTTCCATGTGGGGCAGAGTTGCCATCAGGCCCCAAATTCACCATCACAATACGATCAATGCTGAGTATCTCCTCCCTTGTTAACTTGTTTCTCACTTCGCAGCGCATGGTCATAGAAGACTTGCCGAAAACAATAGCCTCGATTCCAATCTCGATGATATCGCCTTGAACTGGTGCGTTAATAAAATTGATCTCAGACATGAACTTGGTGACAATCCGCTTGTTTTCAAGCTGAACAATAGTGTATAAAGCGGCTTCCTCATCAATCCATTCTAGTAATCGTCCTCCGAACAATGTTCCGTTCGGATTTAGATCTTCAGGTTTTACCCATTTACGCGTGTGAAAATTCATAGACTAGTTATTTAGAAATGATTTTAACATCCAGTTCTGCTTTTGTAATTCTTGAATGTAGCTGGTAAAGATATCCAATGTACCTTCATCTCCAGCCTCATTGGCTTCTTTCAGTAGATCCTCTAAATTGTTTACTAGTACTTTGTTAGCATCAATAATTGCTTCAACCATAGCATTCGCCTCCATGATCTCAGCATGAGATTCTATATTAGCATTGGCTAGGATATTCTTCAATGAACCTTTAGGGATTCCATTTAATGCAAGAACGCGTTCAGCCACCTCATCAATTTTTAAAGCAGCTTCGTTATACAACTCCTCGAATTTCTCATGAAGAATGAAGAAAAAGGGACCTTTTACATTCCAATGAAACAGTCTTAAGTTTTGGTAATGTACTTGGTAGTTGATCAATAATTGATTCAGTTTTTCTACTACCCTATTGTGTTGTAAAGTTTCCATATTTCTATTTTTTTGATTCACTTAACGATTCTTAACTATACAACTTCATTTATAATTTATATGTTCATAGATTTGATATAGATTTTATCTATATGACATTACAACAGTTAGAGTACATTCTTGCACTTGATACCCATAGGCACTTTGTGAATGCTGCGGAGAGTTGCTTCGTAACCCAACCCACATTGACATTACAGATTAAAAAGCTCGAGACCGAGATGGGCTTGCAAATTTTTGATAGATCAAAGCATCCCATTGAACCTACTAAAACAGGCCTTAAAGTTATAGAGAGCGCCCGGCAGATTCTGAGAGAAGTGAATGGCTTAAAATCCTTTATCAATAAGGAAAAAGATGATCTAAGTGGCACCTTCAGGATAGGAGTTATTCCAACTGTTGCCCCCTATTTGATGCCCCGATTTCTGAAGCAATTTATTGATGCAAACCCTAAAATTCATCTGGTTATTAGAGAAATTGAATCAGAGCAGATTATAGTAGACCTGAAAAATGACTTGCTCGATATCGGAATTTTAGCTACACCATTAGACGAAAACAGTCTGAGAGAAATTCCCTTATATAATGAACCCTTCCTCATATACAGCTCAGAAGAACACCCATTATTCACTAAACAGCATATTCAACCTTCTGACTTACCAGAAAAAGGACTTTGGTTGCTCAACCAAGGCCATTGTTTACGAAATCAGGTATTGAGTGTTTGTCGGCAAAAGAAAAATTCCAGCAATAACAACCTTAGCTACGAAAGTGGATCAATAGAGACCTTGAAGAACTTGGTGAAAAACAACATGGGCTATACACTAGTACCAGAGTTATCGGTCATTGACACGCTAAATACAGATGCAAAAATCAAACGATTTGATAAACCTGAACCCAGCAGAGAGATCAGTATGGTGGTACATCAAAGTTTTAATAAGGAAGCTATTCTTGAGATGATCAAAGAATCTATCCTTCAGAACATCCCTTCACAATTTAGCAAAGCAAAAACCTATAACCGCATTAAATGGAGGTAGTTCAGCCTACTCATGACTATCATGAAAGCCATAAAACTTTTCATAGACAAACATATGCGGCATAGTTAAGACAGACACAGCAATCAAAAAGATCATAAATGGGTGAATATCCAATTCAAGCTTGGTATTGATCAGAAGCAATATAGCTATCCCAAAAAGGCTCATCAATGTAAAAGGCAGACTCTTAATGATAAAGTCCTTGGTGGTAAACTTACCTTTTAGCGCCAGTTTATCAATTTGAACTTGGCTCGCCCTCAAGCTATGCCATAAACCAAAGAACAGGGCAAAGCTTAATAATAAACTTGAGTGATAAGAAATAAGTAAGATCACTCCTAATTCCACAAGTTCAAATGCTATAAATTTCCATTTTCGCTTAGCCTTCACTAGCAAGATGGCTATCGTAAAAAAAACAGCCCCAAAACCAACGATGAACCATCTGAATTCAAAAAATGGCTGCAAAAGTTCTTCCGCGAGAAATGGTTTGAGAAGCTCAGTAGTCTCTTTGCTATTAAAGAGCACAATCGCTAACAATGCAATAAATCCCCACAGCGCATAAAGAAATTTCTTTTGGCCTTTGGCTTCAGAAATGGGAAGGTATTGCAATTGTGTTTGTCCGAAATGGTAGCATGAAAAGAGTACAAAAAGGATAACCGCGCCCAAAGGAAGAATAAACCAAACGAGTCCCATTGCCAATAAAATACCCAAATAGACATAGAAAAACTCTCTTGGAATTGGCGTTTGCTGATTGAGTTTTCGATAATTAATGAATAGGATGTGATCGGTGGCTCCATGCATCAATCCGATAGTACCGATGAGCACAATGGAAAGGATCAATTCCAATAGCTCTGTCATCGGCAAAAACGCGATGACAATGCCTAAAGCAATGATATAAAGACGGGTGACAGGATAAAAAAAATCTAAGCCCTGAAAAGACTTTTTAAGAAAGGCTTCCATGGTATGCTCATAAAAATTCTAATTTCTTCTAATAAAGAGCTTTCTTCATCCAAAAACTTTAATACGCTCTTAAATTTATTTCTCGAGAACAGCTTCTCCATAATAGTCTGAACGAGCTGGGGCTCTTTCTTTATTATTCTCAGTAGTAATCGGTCATAAAATTTAAATCGCTTTTGGCTAGATCTTACAGGTATTTTAGCCCCACTCAGTAAGGCCTTGATTACATTTTGACAATCCTTTTGGATGTATTGAAATGTATAACCTGTTGTTGGCTTTGTTAATCCTCCGGCTGAACCGACATTGATAAATAGATCGTTTAATCTGTCCTTGAAGGGATTGTCTGACATTGGAATAGCCCCAAACTCAGTTTCTTTCACTTCGAATTCATGAATGCCCAGTTGCCTTAGATAGTCTGTGACAAGTACTTTATACTCGTCCTTACTTCTCAATTGATCAGAAAATTCAGTGTACTCTATTAAAGCCTCTTTGGCGTTAAAAGGTAGGATATAGCCAAATTGGACAACCGACTGGTCAGTATTTAAACTAAAATCCATCAAATGAACGGCATCAACAGGCAAGTCTTTATCCGCTGTTTTTATCTTGAACCCGTAGAAGTGCTGTTTTAAGCCTTCTGAGTTGATATTATTACCGGAAAATTTGAAACTACTATTAAATACAAAGCCTGCCGAAATAATTTCGTCATTATCTAGGGTTAGGGATGCTTTTATTGCCGAAAATTTAACTGATTTCAAAGAGTGCTTGAACCATCTCGGTTTGAGGTATCTAGAAATTTCCCCAATTGTTTCTTCATAAAAATCCTTGCTCGCTACGTGATAATATTTGTAAGGAGATATGTTTTGTTCCTTATGAAAGGAGGATGACTTAAAAACGAGACTGTTCCAAGATGTGCTTACGGAAGTATACCGAGGCGGTAATTTAGACCATAAACACCAAGTTCTGTCATTTTGATCTTTATCGGATGGTTCGATAATGGCGATTGTCTTGTCTTTAAAGAAATCGTAGCTGCTCATCTGATGTAATAAACTCAGATTAGATAATCCAGCACCAATAAAGACGTAATCAAAATGCATCAGAAAAAATAAAAAAGGGCTCATTAAATGAGCCCTCTTATGATAAAATTAGACTAAGACTTAGCCAATCTTGCTTTAGCTGTTTCGCTAACAGCTACAGAATAGATCACAAGGCCAAAACCAATTTTGTTAATTGCATCTGCCATGTTGTAGAATAAATCAATGCTACTTACATCGAACATACCTGAAAGTAAGTTACCTGGAAGTACCATGTATCCGATAGGATAGATTGACCAACCTAAAGTGATGAAGATTTTCAACAAGAACATTGCACGGTTAAGCGCCTCACTGTTAGAACCCTTTGCCAATTTGGCAATGTCACCAGCAAATACTTCATATACGATGTATAGGTAACCAACTGTTGAAAGTACACCCCACATGATGTTATTGTCTATACCAGAAGTCTCTCCGATAAATCCAGTAACCAACATAAACGCTGAAGCAACGATTAATTTGAATAAAGTAGACCCTTTTGCACCAAATGGCTTTGTAAGTAAATAGAACTCAACACACATTAATGGCACTGTGAGTGTCCAATCGACATATCTAAATGCAGTTGGAGATTCGCCTGTTGCTAGGTAGAAATCTCTCATGTAGAAGTAATGAACCGCAGCAATACCTGTGATTAATCCTGATACAAGAAGAGATAGTTTCCACTTTCCATCTACTTGGCTTCTTTCCATAAAGAAAAATACAGCCGAAGCGAACATTGCCATATACCCTATAAAAAAGGTGATGGCTACTGGGTCACCGTTAATAATCTTATCAAGACCAACGGTTTCAATTAGTAATAAAGCTTTCATAATTAGTTAGAATTGTTTCCAATAAAACTAAAGCTTTATTCTAATTGTTTAAAACAAAAACACAAAACAATCTAGTTTATCATACTGTACGGCCACATTTATTTGAACTATTTTCAATTAACAACTCCATCATATTTGGTGAAAACACCAATCTTCAGACATTTTGTAATTACCATGATAATGGCTCTAGATGGTCGTATTGAGGTTGTTTAAAAAATAAATCATGCCTTTTTCCAATACGAAGTGGGTTTGAAATTTACTTCATCTAAGGTTGAAGGAAATGAAAAAAATAAATGAAAAAAAATTCAATTCAATAGAAAATTTAGGCAATCGATTTCAATTTTCTTATCAAAATCAAGCATTGATTCCGTTCATATGAAACAATTTTTCAAACTATTATTGATGCAATGTTCCTGCTTGGTTCTTGAGGGCCGCACGAATACTATGGAATGAAACAGACGAAAATACAATGCGCAAAGAGACTACGAATTATTCATTCGGTAAGACTATTCTTTCCAAAAAGAGATTTTAACGAGACCCTCTGCAACGAGTTTATCCTCAGTAATTTTTTCACTAAGAAATGGGTTTCCATTAAAATCAAGTTTATTGATGGTGATGAGATGTCTGCCACGCTTAAGTTCAGCAATGTCAATTACAGTCTCTACTCCTCGCTCTCCCTTATTATCATGTCTTGTAAAGAAAAACTCAAGGTCATCTCGTTTCTCTCCATCAATATAAACTTCATAAATACTACTCAGGCATCCCACTGATGATTTAACTAAGGCCTCATACGTCTCATCAGTACCTAAAATTTCCATTAGAGTCAAAGTACTGTCTTTAGCAGACTTGGCTCCTGCGCTCATTGCTCTAGTCAACGAAACGTTTCTTTCCAAATCACGGAAATCCGGGCACAGCACACTTAAAACCTCGTTACTGTTTGGTGAATACCGAAGAAACAACTCTAGGAAATCATTCTTAACGAATTTTGATGGAATACTACCTGTATAAATATATCCTTCCCTCCTCTCATCATCATAATGACCTTTCTGCATAATGTATTGATTCTCATCAATTACCTCAGGGTAATAAGGATAGGTCTGCCAAGCGTCTATTCGATACGCCACAAAGAGCGTTGCACCCAAGACTAACGTCACAGATATGATCTGCTTCTTTGTATAATTAGTGATCAGGTGGTAGTAAATACTTCTATAAATTAATGAAAGTGAAATCACACTGAAAAATCGATATATCGGATAATACAATACTGAAAACCACTTTGACTTCTTGAATGCACTAAACAAGATGGTATCTAAAAAGAAAATAACAGCTCCCACAGATAAAATAAGAACCAAAAACAAGTTGAGAACAGACAGTAAAATAAGCACTCCTTGATTGCCATCTACGGAGTTCTGAAAGAAAGTACCTACACCTAGTAATGAAAATAGAAATGCTGACACTAGCATTACCGAAATGATAGAAAAGGCCAACAGATAGGTGTATGCAAAAATTACACTTGACACCTGATCTAGGAAAAAGATTAAATCATCTAAGTTTCGTATTTTTTCAGGAATCCTCTTCCGAAACGGCCCTTTAAGCTTAAGCGACTCTATGTCTATGGTATTAGAAACAGAACTTAAGCCAACAATACCAATCCAGAACCCTCTCAATAATAGGTGGACTAATAAGCTTATCAAAAAGAAGTTGAGCGCTAAAGGTATTGTGTTGAGAATGAATCGCCCGGCTCCTATAAAAATGACATTTAAAGCTGAGCTCGCAACAAGTTTATTAAACCGAAATGATGCACTGAATTCTGCGTACTGATCAACACTAGCCGCCAATAAGAAAATCGAGTGATTAGCAACTCTAATTGCCAACTTTCTAGCTGAAGGTTCGAGACCCATCGTCTTAATTTACCTTCATCGTTGCCATCATCATTGCCTTCTGGAGTGCGTATCTGTTTCATAATCTAAGGTTGAAACATGAGTTTAATAAAAATGCTTTGTGGCAAGCAACATTTAGCACAAAGGTCGCAAATGAAAAAATGCCGACCTCTAGCCAGCATTTTAATTTTCTCAGCATTGCGAATTAGCAACAACCTCCGCCATCGTAAAAGTAAGTGCTACCAGAAACCCAAATATCCTCATCCTTGAGCGCATCTAAATTTCCAGCAGTCTTATCACAAATTGCTAGTGGTTGATTCGGTAATAAAATATGCCCTTTATGATCATCAAAGTATTCCTGATCGCCTGTATAAATAGCTGTACGGCCAGTAAACACACACGGACCATCCTCTGGCATAGGGTCTTTAATGGCCGCAACCTCTACGCTTTCAATGAATATCCGACTAGGCGTATCATAGCTTTTAGGATCTAAAATTCTGTATGGTCGTTTGGCTCTAATCTCAATTGTACCAAAACCCACATCGGTTATCATTTTGATATAATCATCTAGTGGTAAAGCACCGCTAAGGCATAGCCCTCGAAGTCTCTCATCAAACTTAAGCGAATCAGGCATCGGCTGTTCTGCAATTGGGTCAGACAATACCAGTCTACCCCTAGGCTTCAAGACCCTGTACATTTCCTCTAAAGCCTTTTTCAAATCTTCTTCATGGAAAATATTGAACAGACAATTCTGTGCAGCCACGTCAATGCTCTCATTTTCTATCGGAAGATTCAGCGCATCACCTTTTCTGACATTAATAAATGACGGATCGAACCAAGCATTTTTAGCTGCTGCCTCGGTCATGTTCTTATTGCATGCATCAAGCATTTCGTCTACTACATCCACCCCGATCACGCCACCTTTTTGACGACTGAAATATGAAAACTGAAGTAACTCCATTCCTCCACCAACTCCTACATAAAGTACTTTAGGTGAGTTGATTAGATCCCTTGGGTGAACGGTGCTACCACATCCATAATTCATATCGAGCATGATTTGCGGAATCTCTAATTCAGGAAATGCCCAAATAGGAGTTGTGGTACAACACAAACCGACATCTGGGGTTTCTGCTGCGGCCTTGTATATATCTTTTGTTGTTTCTAAATAGCTTTCCATATTCTTCTAACTCGCAGTTGTACCACCACAGCTTGAACCGGCACCTGCGGTACAGCCAAAACAGTGTTGGTTGATAATAATTTCTCTATTCATGATTTTTTGGTAGTCGAAATCACTCACGTGATTTGGTGCACCATTCGTCAACTTCAATTCTAGCATTTGATTGAAGTCACAGTCATATAAGTATCCATCCCATCCGACCGAGACCATGCTTCGACACATTACACCAGAAGCAGCCATTGGATTGAATGCATTGGTCAACTCAACCATGTACTCCTCATAGTTTCCGGAACGAATCAGATAGTCAAGAAACCTACTTACAGGTAAGTTGGTAATGGCGTACAGGTCATTAAAGGTGATGTCATAAGACTCTTTCAGTTTCCGCTCAAACTCTTGCTGGAGTACGGCTTGGTCGTCTGGCAAATAGGCACCTGATGGATTGTAAACCAGATCAAGTTTAAGTTCAGGATCTTCCTTTCCATAACCAATTTCGTTAAGCATTTGAAGTGCCTTGATAGATTTTTCAAAAACACCTTCACCTCGTTGCGCATCTGTTCTTCTGGCTGTGAAAGACGGAAGGGAAGAGACCACATTTATCTTGTGTTTCTTAAAAAACTCTGGTAAGTCATTATACTTAGGGTTTGCCAAGATGATAGTGAGGTTACAGCGCACAATGATATGCTTCCCAAGTTTTGAGAGCTCTTCTACAAACCATCTGAACTCAGGATTCATTTCAGGCGCACCTCCCGTTAAGTCAACCGTAGTAATTTGAGGGTCTTTCAAGGCATTCAAGCAGAGCTGCATGGTTTCCCTTGTCATGATTTCTTTACGGTCAGGACCAGCATCTACATGGCAGTGCTGGCAAACCTGGTTGCACATCTTTCCCGCGTTAATCTGAAAGACTTCAATGCTTACTGGTTTAAGCACATCTATTCCTGCCTCACCAATCTTTTCCTTGAAAGATGGAATTCCAATACCCTCATGATCCGTCAGTACTTCTATCTGCTTTTCGGGCGTTGAGAGCCAGTGTTTTGTTTTCTTAAGGCTTTGAGTTGCAAGTGCCATTTTACATCAATTTATCTTCCATTTCATTCATCATTTGGACACCATGCACTAAAACTGCACCTCCCTTGATGGCTGCGGCTACATGTACTGCCTCCATCATTTGTTCTTCATCCGCGCCCTTTTTCATACAAGAATCCGTGTAGGCATCTATGCAATATGGACATTGAACAGCATGAGAAACCGCCAAGGCGATCAGTGCTTTTTCACGAGCAGTCAACGCTCCTGGTTTAAAAACACTTCCGTACCAATCGAAAAACTTGGTACCCATTTCTTCTTGTAATTCAGTAATCTTCGAGAACTTTTTTAAGTCCTCGGGATTATAATAAGTCTTAGCCATAGTAATTTGTTTTTAATGTAGGATCACCTCAATGCGCATCAGCCATTGAGATTTAAGGATTAATTAAAGGGCAGGATGAGGGGGCCCTCGATCGAGATGATCCTCAAAAATGAAGAAGTTGATAATTAGGTGCGTGCGACTAACTTTATGCTGAAAAGTGATAACAAACTTAAGAAACCTTCGGATCCCAAGGGTTAAAGTACCCTGCACATTCAACAGTGACTTTAAGTCTGCTATCCGATTTATATCATAAATCTCCGAAAGCTCATAAACATCACCAAGTACTTCGGATAATTGGCGATAAACATGAGAAGAGTGCCACTGAATTGCTCGTAAAGGTGCTGAATTGAATGTTTTTAAATCAAGTCCTATAAGGTAAACTCCACCTCTTTTATCCTTTCCTAATACATTTAGACCTTCATCCAAAGCGGTTTTAGCCGATAGTATATCACCAACACTTAACTGAGGGGCATCATTACCAATGATAATAACGCGCTCAAACCCTTTATCGGAAACTGATTTTAATGAACTCATTAAGCGCTCGCTGAAAGTATCGCCAACCTGTTGATTGGAATAAGCTTCAATCAATGGAAGACCAGTTTCTTCGACAGTCTTAAGCGCCTTATTAATGAAGAATTTATAAAGATTAGAAAAGCCTTTCCGATTCAATCCGAACGAACCCGCACCATACTCATCATTGAGTGTGCGAGAAAAAAATAGTACAGCGGTTTTACCAAAAGACATTTGATGGGAATTTAGAGTCTTAACCCTACAAACTCAAAATTAATTTCGCTTATGAGTGTTCAAGACGAAAAAATGTCGTCTAGCGAACAGATAAATGAACTCGTTACACCAAGAAATTATACTTGTCGCTACAGATGTACTCAAAAGCAAATAATAACACCTCCCTCCTGACCATACGAAAGCCCCGTGCTACGCACTGATC
>DLQN01000094.1:0-8214 GCA_002477595.1 Roseivirga sp. UBA7431 | reverse complement strand
AAAATCTTGAAGCAAGCTTCTGATTTTGGGCATGAAAAAAGCCTCCCGATAAATCGGAAGGCTTTTGAACGCTAAGTGACCTCGACAGGATTCAAACCTGTAACCTCTTGAGCCGTAATCAAGTGCACTATTCAGTTATGCTACGAGGCCAAAATAAACGGACGTTAAAGTCCGTTAAATGCGACTGTAAAGGTAATTAATTCTTTTTCTTTGCAAACATCGTCCTTATATACTTTTAAAAAATACTATCTTTGCCACCGCTTAAATTCAGCACATCCATGAAGAAGTTGTTACTCGGAGTTGTAGGTTTAGTTTTTATGAGTCTTTCGGTTCAGGCGCAACGCCCTGATTTACCTGGCGCTCTATTGGTTGATGTTGGAGTGAATAACTGGGGTAATGCTCCAGACAATATCGCATTGAACAATTTTCAGTCAAAGACTGTCAATCTCACATACTATTATGATCTACCTATTGGCAACAATGGTTTCACTTTCACTCCTGGACTTGGACTAAGCTTAGAAAGATATTCTTTCGAAGACAACTTGACATTTACTTCTTCAGTAGATGCCAGCAGCATTAGAACTATTGCAGCAACAGATTTGAATTCATTAGTAAGCAATCCTATTAGTTTCGACAAGTCGAAACTTGCTTTACACTACGTTGACATTCCGCTAGAGTTAAGATATTATAAGAGTAAAAACCAATACAATCGTGGCTTTAGAGCTGCCCTTGGCTTAAAAGTAGGTGTACTTTATTCGTCATTTGTTAAATACACGTATGAAGATCGTGGTGGAGACAATCGCACAGTGAAAGACAGACAAGATTTAGGCATAAACAGATTCCGATACGGTGTTCAAGCCCGTGTTGGTTTTGGTGGTATTAGCTTGTTCAGTTTTTACGAACTCTCTGACAAATGGGACATTGCACCAGCTGGTGGAGAAAACACTAGGACATTAACCTTCGGGATCTCACTAACGGGGTTCTAATGCTACTCTCCCTTAAATTCAGGTAAACGTTTATCTAAGAAAGCTTGTACGCCTTCTTTATGATCGAATGTAGCCCCTGCAATGTCTTGGTTATATGCCTCATAGTCAAGCATCTCTGATAAAGTAGCTCCTTGAGACTTATTTAACATCTTTTTCATGAGACCAATAGCTTTAGTAGGCGCTTTGGCATAATAATCAGTATACACCTTCACTGCTTCGTCTAAAGACTCATCAGCCACACACTTATTAATCAAGCCCATAGCTTCGGCTTCCTTCCCACTAACCCTTGTACCCATCGTTGCCAATTCGAAGGCCTTAGAAGAACCTAAGAGCCTTGGCAGGAAGTAGGAAGAACCTGAATCAAGTACTAAGCCGATATTGACAAAGACTTCTATCAGCTTGGCACTTTCGCTGGCCACCACAATATCACATGCAATTGCAAATGAACATCCAGCTCCAGCAGCGACACCATTCAAACGGCAAATAACAGGTTTAGGTAAATTGCGAATTGCCTTGATGATTGGATTGTATCTTTTATGGATCGAATCTGAAAAAGACCTGTTAGGCTCAGCAGAAGAAGCCTTTAAATCTTGCCCAGAGCAAAAAGCCTTACCCTCTCCAGTTAACACAACTACCCTTACTTCATTGTTTCGCTTGGCATCTTTGAATGCCGCCTGCAATTCATAAGTAATCTCATTATTCAGTGCGTTGTATACATCTGGGCGATTGAGCGTAATGGTAGCTACACCGTCCTTAACATCATATTTTAAAAATTCGAACATAGTCTAAAGAAATAAAGCAATTGAACCGTAACTGATAATAAAACCGAGCAATAAACCACCTAAAATCTCAGTTGGCTTGTGCGCATTCAAATATAACCTTGCCCATGATATTATTCCGGTTAATACAATGGCAATAATCAAGGGCCAAAACAATGTGTTAGTTGCTTGAAAAGTGTGTTTGTAAGCAACAATAAAACCCAATAATCCAGCAATCCCTGCAGCATGCGCACTGATTTTCCATTTAAATGTTATCCCATTCGTTAAGATTACCACCGTTGTTATCGCCAAGAAAGTAATGCTCATAGCTGGGGTCATCCATTCTTGGTCTTTGATCATAAACGAGACCACGAGGTAGAATAAAGAAATAAAGATGAAAGGCATATATCTATCCTTTCTATTCAGCATGTGTAAATCTTTAATGACTTTGGTGACGCGAAACATGACCACGGTCAGGACAGGTACCAGGCAAGTAGTGACAAATATCAAGGAAACAACTGTCCAACGACCTTTATCGGTAAGGTTAGAACTATTCCCCAAATGAAACAAAATGGTGTAAAACACCAATGTTGGCATTATGAGCGGCTGAAATAGATAGGTTATAAATTTTGCTAAAAAGGTCAAATCAGAGTTCTTTTCTCAGGCGAGCCACGGGAATGTTCAACTGCTCACGATATTTAGCCACAGTACGTCTGGCAATATTATAGCCTTTAGCTTTCAAGAATTCCTCCAACTTATCATCAGAAAGTGGCTTTTTCTTGTCTTCTTCATTGATGAGTTCTGCAAGTACATTTTTCACTTCCCTACTACTGACATCTTCACCGCTTGTCGTTGAGATGCCTTCACTGAAAAAATACTTTAAAGGAAAAATTCCAAAATCCGTCTGTATTGACTTAGAATTTGCCACCCTAGAAACAGTGGAAATATCCATATTAATTTCATTGGCGATATCCTTCAGGATCATCGGCCTAAGCTTTGATTCATCTCCGTCCTTGAAAAATTCAAACTGATACTTAATGATAGATTCCATAGTCCTCAGCAATGTGTTTTGACGTTGCTTAATTGCATCGATAAACCATTTTGCAGCATCTAGTTTCTGCTTCACAAAAGTCACTGTTTCTTTAAGCTTCTTGTCTTTCTTATCACTCTTATCGTAAGCTGAAAACATATCGGAGTATGATTGGCTCACTCGAAGTTCTGGTGCATTCCTGCTATTCAATGTAAGGTCGTATTTCCCACTACTATTAGTCATTAAAAAGTCTGGGATCAAATATTGAGTCTTTACCAATCCGCCAGATATCCCTCCGGGTTTCGGATTTAATTTTGTGATTGCACTGACAGCAGCCTTCAATAACTCATCATCTTCAATATTGAGTTTCTTAAGAATTTTATCATAGTGCTTTTTCGTGAATTCATCGAAGCATAGAGATATAATCCGAATTGCAGTCAAAGTCGCCTCGTCCTCCTCAAGGTTATCTCTCTTTTTCTCAAGCTGAATTAAAAGACACTCTTGAAGACTTCTCGCGGCAATACCTGGCGGATCGAATTCTTGAATCTGACCCAACAACTCTTCTAGCTCTTCTATGTCTGTCTCAATGTTTTGAGCAAATGCCAAATCGTTCACAATGGCATCGAGTTCCCTTCTGATATAACCATCAGACTCAATACTTCCAATAAGCTGTTTAGCAATATTATCTTGGCGCTCTTCTAGTCCTAAAAACCCGAGCTGTGCCTCTAGCTGATCATTGAGTGAAGCTTGCATAGCCACTGGCATCTCACGATCTTCCTCCTCGCTGTAGTTACCATCTCCCTGCATTTTGTAGCCAGAGAAATCATCATCCCCTAAATAGTCCTCTACATTAAGGTCCTCGGTAGAGCTTGCTTCACTATCTTCGAAATCCTCTTTTTCTGGAGCAGCCTCTTCCTCACTTCCTTCTTCCAAGGCAGGGTTAATCTCAAGCTCCTCCTCTACACGAGTATCGAGCTCGGCAGTAGGGACCTGCAACAGTTTTATGAATTGAATCTGTTGAGGTGATAGCTTCTGGCCTAAGGATTGATTAAGACTTAGTTTTTGCATTAGGAAAAAAAATCGCTCTTTCTATTAATCCAAATTTAAAGGAAAGAACGAGAGATTGGTTGACTTTGTAACACTTTTTAACAAAAACCATGCAGAAAATCTCAAACCGATAAAAAATGTCCATACATGCATTTATAAGGACATAATTATCAAAGTACTTACGCATATACCCCTAGTAAATGATTATCAATTAGTTGTGTTTGAAAGTAAAAAATGATTGCTTTGCATCATTTAAAATTCATTGAGTACAGTAACCATGAAAACAAAGAGAACCAAAATAGCCGAACTTCTTAAAAGCGGTCAGGTTGATGTCGATGTAGTGGCAAAGGGTTGGGTAAGGACAAAGAGAGGCAATAAACATGTAAGCTTTATTGCGCTGAATGATGGTTCTTCGGTCAATAGCATTCAAGTGGTTGCTGACCCTTCTGCAATTAGTGAAGAGGTTCTTAAAGACATTACTACAGGAGCCAGTATTTCAGTAAAAGGTAAGCTCGTTGCTTCACAAGGCGCTGGCCAAAATGTCGAAATTGCTGCCGAGGCAATCGAGGTACTCGGTGTTGCTGACCCTGAGAAATACCCGCTTCAACCCAAAAAGCATTCCTTAGAGTTCCTACGAGAGATCGCACACCTAAGGCCTCGCACGAATACATTTAGCTCCATTTTTAGAATGAGGCATGCCATGTCCTTTGCGGTTCACCAATTCTTCAACGAGAAAGGATTCTACTATTGGCATACCCCTTTTGTAACAGGTTCTGATGCAGAAGGTGCAGGTGAAATGTTTAGAGTATCAACGCTTGACCCAATTAACCCTCCGCTGAAAGAGGATGGGACTATAGACCATAGCAAGGATTTTTTCGGAAAGGAAACTAACCTAACCGTTTCTGGTCAGTTAGAAGGTGAGCTTGGTGCATTGGCACTTGGCGATATTTATACTTTTGGACCCACCTTTAGAGCCGAGAACTCTAACACCACAAGACACTTGGCTGAGTTCTGGATGATAGAACCAGAGATGGCATTCTATGATCTCGTAGACAACATGGATTTGGCTGAAGAATTTCTGAAATATTTAGTAGCGTATGCGCTAGCGCATTGTGCTGACGATCTTGAGTTCTTAGAAAAGAGACTATCGGATGAAGAGAAGAACAAACCTACTGCCGAAAGAAATGAGATGACGCTCACGGAAAAGCTAAAGTTTGTTATTGAAAATGACTTTGAGCGCCTGACGTATACAGAAGCAATTGAAATATTAAAGAACTCAAAACCCAATAAAAAAGGAAAGTTTCAGTTCCCAATTGAGGGCTGGGGAACCGATTTACAGTCGGAGCATGAACGCTATTTAGTTGAGAAACATTTTAAAAAGCCAGTGATCCTAACTGATTACCCTAAAGACATTAAAGCTTTCTACATGCGCATGAATGAAGATGGAAACACCGTTGGCGCAATGGACATTCTGTTTCCTGGTATTGGCGAAATTGTTGGTGGTTCGCAAAGAGAGGAACGATTAGACGTTTTGAAAAGTCGCATGGCAGAGATGAATATTCCAGAAGAAGAGCTTGATTGGTACTTAGATACCAGACGCTATGGAACAGCACCGCACAGTGGCTTCGGACTAGGGTTCGAACGGCTTATGCTATTTGTCACAGGCATGGGAAACATAAGAGATGTGATTCCATTCCCTCGAACACCAGGGAACGCGGCATACTAAAACAATAAACCCCGAAATTCTCGGGGTTTTTTATTTCTTACTGAATCTTACAGTTTGTTGGAATTTGGATTGATCATCCATCACTAACACTAGATAGTATCCTCTCCGAAAGGCCTGAACATCAACTTTAAACTTCTTTAAGCCGTTCTCTTCTAGATTGACCCTCATCTTGGTACCGATGATGCTTCTGATCTCAATCTTAGGCTTCTTTAAATCTAGATTGCTTAAGTCAATGGTTAAGTAATCAGAAGTAGGATTAGGAAAAACCTCTACCTTAATTTTCTCGTCATCATTGACATTAGAAACTTTCACCAGCCTTTCCGTTTGAGCTGAAGCTGCAAACGCCATACACAATAATGCTAATCCAAAGACAAGCTTTCTGACTGCGATATGGTAATTGAAGAGTTTCATTAAATATTTAGACTCGATTTAAAGTATCAAGGTTTCTTAAAGTTAGGGTTTTTTAAAATAAAAGACCTCTGCGTTGCGTTAGTAATTGCTTCTGGAAGTTCATTAAGCAAATCTGATGCCATCAATGACATTTTTCCAACTCTTTTTTCAGCTAAATCTCCTGCCTTCCCATGCAAGAACACACCCGCTAAGGCCGCCCCCTCACTCGACAAACCTTGCGCCAATAGACCTGTAATTACACCTGCCAAGACATCTCCACTTCCTGCTGTTGCCATGCCTGCATTGCCAGTCGTATTAAAAATTACATCACCACTCGGCAAACCAATTGCTGAATGAGCACCCTTTAAAACGATCACCCAATTGCGGCTAATGGCGACACTTTTCAATTTCTCAATTCTCTCTAGTCCATTGACACTTGACCCAAACAAACGAGTAAACTCACCCACATGTGGTGTTATTACCGATCCTTCTGGTACTTCATCCATTAATTCCGGATGCATAGACAGCATATTCAAAGCATCTGCATCTAGCACCATAGGCTTAACAGTCCCCTTCAACAGTTTCTTAAACCAATCGACAGTAGGTTTCGAAGTTCCTAAACCAGGCCCAGCACAAACAACATCCGTGTTATCGAGCACTTGACCAGAACAAATTTCATTATCATGTAAATCAACAGTGACCATAGCTTCTGGCAGACTTGATTGGATAATCTCATATCCACATTTTGGAATATGAAGTGTCAACAAACCTGCACCCACTCTCAATACTGCCTTTCCACATAAAAAGGCTGCGCCCATCTTGCCAAAACTCCCAGAAAAGACCTGAACCCTTCCAAAGTCACCTTTATGTTGAAACTTCTTTCGTTTAGGTAACAGTGCTTGAACATCACCTTCGTCTAGCAAAAAGTAATTTGATGATTGAGATGCTATAAACTCTTCACCCAAACCAATGTCTACTATTGTAAACTCTCCTACATAAGCTCCAGATTCTGGGATTAGGAAGGACAGCTTTGGTCGCTGAAAGGCAATCGTATGATCTGCACAGATGATAGCTCCTGAGAAATCAATGGTCTCAGAAAAAAGCCCCGAAGGCAAATCAATACTGATAATTTTAGCGGTAGCGTTATTGATTTTATCAATTACATCAGCTGTAAAACCCTTTACAGGTCGGCTTAGCCCAGAACCGAAAATGGCATCAACTACAACATCTTCTTGAATAGCCAGATCATCTACCTTATCAACTCGCTTAACATCCGACACTATTCTATTCAAATTCGCCTGACAATTTGACGAGAGTTGATCACTAAACTGGATCAGTGAGATTTTGACTTGATAACCTCTTCCTTCGAGGAGTCTGGCTACCGCTAATCCATCACCACCATTATTTCCTGATCCGCAAACTATGTGTATGGAGTACTCTAAAGGCACTAGGGAAACAAACACCCCGACAAAAGCAACAGCTGCTCTTTCCATTAAATCAATTGAAGTAATGGGTTCGTTTTCTATGCAGTCACGATCTGCAGCACGAACTTGGTCTGCAGTAATTATTCTCTTCATCTAAAATCCAAATAAGGTAGAAGCTGTTCTATTGCTAAACTGTCCATCAGCTTCAATCGAAACATATCTTCTGGCTTTCTGAATTTACCATTTTTACTCTTCACATTCAATATTTCCTTGGTCTGCTCATAATCAATGTATGGATGAGCAAGGAGCTCCTTAAAAGTTGCAAGGTTGATTGGCACCTTCCTAATTGATACAGAATCCGATAATATAATGTATGGTTTAATCGAATTAAAAAGCGTGTCATTCATCCCATAAACCTCTCTTAATTGATCAACTGTCTGATAACCTCCTAGCAGCTTTCGATACGAAATAATTCGCCTAGCATAACTCGATCCTATACCTCTAAGCTTTTTAAATTGAGTACTGTCTGAAGTATTTATATCCAGAAGCAAACTTGCCTCTAGAGCAGCCTTTCTTTCCTTGATCTCTACTGGTTGTTTAAGAGAAAGCTTCTTAGCACCGTCCTCTTTAGGCTTAATGATCTCAACTCTCTGGTCAGGGAGTAAAACAAATGGTGAAAGGGTGTTGAAAAGGCTATCTGGAAAATCGAAAATCTTCAGTAGATCAGTCTTTATAAAAAACACCCCTCCTTTAGATCTGTAATTGTTTATCCTATTTGCAAGGAATGTTGGAACGCCTAAAGACTCAAGTTCTTCAACTGAGGCCATATTTGGATCAAAATCAAAATAACTGA
>DLQN01000062.1 GCA_002477595.1 Roseivirga sp. UBA7431 | reverse complement strand
TTGCCACTGACAATCTCGGCCGCTTTTTGAATCGCTTCCTGTGATTTGATAGTATATTTTTTGAAATCCATAATCACTTAAAATTCTTTGTTCAGCTTTCGCCTCAAGCCCTGATCAACAAAGAATAATCCAAGTAAATAATTCGGTAATTATGACTGTGTTTTTACTCAAAAAGATAAGAAAACGGTCATTATGTCACCATTGTCAAAGAAATTGGCCAATTTATTCGTAATTTATGTATGTAAAACTCAAGGTCATGAAACGCACACAACTTCTATTCATCAGCTTACTAATATGCTTATCTCTTCAATATTCATTTGCTCAAAATGATCCATTTCAAGAATGGCTGAAGGAATTTCAAAACTATCAAACTGAACTGCCCACTGAAAAGGTCTTTCTGCACCTCGACAAGTCAGAATATACCTTGGGAGAAACTATCTGGATGAAGTCTTACCTCGTTGCAGGCGCTGGGCACATACCCTCTCCATTTAGCCAAGCTGTATATGTAGAGCTACTTGACGAACAAGGTGAAATTGTAGAAAGATTAACCTTACGATCAGAAGAGGGAGTATCCAAAGCAAGCCTGACGCTACAAAAAGACTTGACACCAGGGTTTTATTATTTAAGAGGATATACCAACTGGATGAAAAACCAGAGCGAGGAGTTCTTCTTTAACAAAAAGATTAAAGTACACTCCTTAAAGGTTGGGGAAGTGATTACTGAAAAAGTTAGTCCACCTCAGCTTCAAGTAAACTTTTACCCAGAGGGTGGTGATTTAATCCAAGGCGTAGCCAGTAAAGTTGCTTTCGAAGTAACTGGAGTGCGCGATAATGAATTGCCTATTTCGGGTAAAGTATTTGATGCAGCGCAAAATGAAGTAGCAACATTCACTACTCAACATGAAAGCCGAGGTGTTTTTGCCTTATTACCGACCAATTCCAACTATTATGCTCAAATAAATGGTAAAGAAGAGAAGTTTGAGCTACCAGAAATCAAAGCAGAAGGAGTCACACTCAGTATTAATAATGAGGCTTCCGAATTTATGGGTGTCGCTATTAAAACGGCCAAGCCTTCTGCAGAAAAATACTATCTAGTAGTGCATACTAGAGGCTATGTAACTTACGCATCTGAGGTAACGGTAAGTAACCTTAAAAATCTTCTTAAGATTGATAAAAGCAACTTCCCTAATGGCGTTTCTCACGTAACTGTATTCAATAAAGATTTAAAGCCAATGGCTGAGCGATTGGTTTTTAACTATGCTGCATCTGACCTTAACATTGACATTAGCACCACCGACCCACAGTACGCAAGCAGAGACTTGGCAACAATAGAACTAAAGGTCACAGATAGAGAAGGTGATCCTGTACAAGGCTCGTTTTCAATGTCCGTTTTCGATTCTAAATTAGTTCAGAATGATCAATTAGACTATAACATCACAGCCAACTTGTTGCTTTCATCGGATATCTCGGGCTACATTAAAAACCCGTCTCAATACCTAAAACAAGACGAAGCTTCAATGGCCAATACGGATTTACTCATGATGGTTAATGGTTGGAGACGTTTCAATTGGTCAACCCTTAATACAGATAACCGAACACCCATTTACGCCTTTGAGCAAACGCTTAAACTTAAAGGAAATATGGCTAGGTCCGGAGGGAAGCCTTTTAAAAATGGCCGTGTCTTTTTGCTTAATCTAGAGGAAAATGGAGACCATAAAGGGAATAGATTTGTACTAGCGGATGAAGAAGGAAATTTTGAGTTTGATAATTTAACCTATTACGATACGACAGACCTTACACTGCAAGGCTTTCAAAAGAACAAAGTGAGAGATGCCAAATTCGAAATAGATAAAACCTTTGAAAAATTACCTCTAAATCAATACCTCACTCAGCCTCTTCGAGATAATCCAGATAGACTTAGAGCCTTAAAAGAGAATGCCATTACTTCAATTCGAATTGATAGTACATATAGAAAAGAAAATGGCACTATCTATTTGGATGATGTGTATGTAACGGCTAGCAAGCGCGAAGAAATGTATAGAACACTCAACTCTCAGTACGGAAAAGGCGAATCTTACGTGAACTTTGACAACATGAGTTTTGAAGAAAAGAATGGACGTGATCCCTTTACAGTAATGCTGGGCAAGCTTTCAGGATTCTCGTTATCAATAGCCAGTGGCGGAAATTCTGGAGGAATTGGTGCTGCAAGCAGTGTCATTTCTCAGAGTTCTTCTAGAGCTCCTGTTGGAGGGACCTCTGTGGATGTTGGAGCTGCCAATGATCCAATGTTTAGACAACCTCGATTAAGACAAGGCCCCTATCAAGGAGCACCATTAATACTCATTGATAATGTACCTGTCCCTTATACAGCCGTTTACGATTTAAGAGCAACTGAAATCGACTATGTAGAGGTATATAAGAGTGCTTCAGCGGCTATGTTTGGCGTAAATGGCTCTAACGGGGCAATTGCCTTCTACACATTAAAAGGTGATAAACTAAAGAAAGCTATGGCCATGAAGCCAGGTATGCGCGTAATCAGTGGAAATGGATATCATACGGCTCGGGAATTTTATGCACCTAAGTATGACGAATCCAACAAGCAGCAGTTTATTCCAGATGAAAGATCTACGCTATTTTGGGCACCTATGATTACTACTGATGCTGATGGTAGAGCACAAGTTGAGTTTTATACTCATGACAAAAACACCAATGTTTTTATCGATGTTCAAGGAATATCTTCAAATGGAAAGACAGGCACTGGCGTTTCTCAATTCAACATTCGAAAGAACTTCTAAAGACCATTCCTATTCTTGGTTATTTTTACATCTTGATACCATACTATGTCTAGAATCAAGATCGTATTACCTGAAACCAAAGTCTTTGAAACCACATTGACCGTAAGGATTTCGGATATCAATTATGGAAATCATTTAGGCAATGACAGTGTGCTCAGTCTGATGCATGAAGCCCGTTTTCAATTCTATAAAAGTCTAGGCTATCCTGATGAGTTGAGTATTGATGGTGTAGGAACGATCCAAGTCGATACTGCTATTCAATATAAAGGCGAAGGGTTTCACGGTGACGCAATCAAAGCAGAGGTCTTCCTAGGAGACTTATCTGCCAAAAGCATGGACCTTTATTATCGACTATCTGTTGAAAACCCAAACAAATTAATTGCACTCGGTAAAACAGGTATTGCCTTTTACAATTACACGGAAAGAAAGGTCAGCAATATGCCTGATTCGATTGCTAATACATTAGCCAAGTTCAAAGGGTAAGCATTATACCGATTAGTACTACCTTTGCGGCATGAGTACGACAGCATCTGAAAAAAGAGACATCCGTCAACTTTCCTTAGACGACATCAAAGACTTCTTTGTAGCTGAAGGAGATCAAGCGTTTCGTGCTAAGCAGGTGTATGAATGGCTATGGAAAAAGTCAGCTAAGGACTTTGACCAAATGACCAATATTTCGCTTCAGACTCGGGAGAAGATGAAAGCTCACTTTGACATCAAACATGTCAAGGTGGATCAAATGCAACGTAGTAATGATGGTACCATTAAAAATGCCGTCAAACTACATGATAACCTCATTGTTGAATCAGTTCTTATCCCTACTGAAAAGCGCATCACTGCCTGTATTTCTTCACAAGTAGGCTGTAGCCTAAGCTGTAACTTTTGTGCCACAGGGCGCCTCAAGCGTATGAGAAACCTAAACCCTGATGAGATCTATGATCAGGTGGTAGCCATAAAAGACCAAGGTGAGCTGTACTTCGAAAGGCCATTGACCAATATTGTATACATGGGCATGGGTGAACCTTTGTTAAACTACAAAAACGTTCTCGCATCAATCGAAAAGATTACCTCTCCTGAAGGACTAGGCATGTCACCAAGACGAATCACACTCTCAACGGTGGGTATTCCAAAAATGATCAAGCAACTGGCCGATGACGAGGTGAAATTCAATTTAGCGGTATCACTACACTCTGCGATTGATGAATCTCGGTCTAAAATGATGGCTATTAACGATAAGAGTAACTTAGCCGAATTAGCAGAGTCCCTTCAATATTGGCACAACAAAACCAACCGCACGGTCACTTTTGAATATGTGGTCTGGAAGAACATCAATGATGATGAAAAACATGCCCATGCCTTAGCCAAATATTGCGGAAAGGTGGCGTCCAAAGTAAACATCATTGAATATAACCCCATTGATGATGGTGAGTTTCAACAAGCAGCCCCAGAGAGCTTGGACATGTACAAGCGCATCTTAGAAGCCAAAGGCATCATTGTGAATGTAAGAAGAAGCCGTGGGAAGGATATCGATGCGGCTTGTGGACAGTTAGCAAATAAGAGTTAATCTTTACTCGCATTGAAAAGCTTCTGCTTTTCTTCCTTACTTAGGGCATCATAGCCTTTATCAGAAATCTTATCTAAGATGGAATCAATTTCAGCCTGGCTAGTTTCCTGAATACTAGATCCTTTTGAAGCAGCTTTCTTTGTAGTTCTGGCCTGAGGCCTAGCCGAGGGCTCTTTCTTATAAGACACCTTAATCTTCGACTGTGGCTTGAATAAACTCTTCACCCATATGACAAAGTTCACAATCGGCTTACTCCAATCGTTACCTTTTTGAAGCTGGACCATTCCAACATAACCAACTATCGCGCCTCCCAAGTGAGCTATCTCTCCTCCTGCATTCGCTCCTGTCGATTGAAACAAAGAGGCCACTACACTAAAAGCTGCTATATACTTGAGCTTTACAGGACCAATTAAAATCAAGCTTACCGTAAAGTTTGGCTGGAAAGTCGCAGCAGCTACGACAATAGCTGTTACGCCAGCTGAAGCACCTAATAAATTCGAGTAAGGCACTGCCTCTGCGAAGAAAGGAAAAAGGTTATAGATCAAGATATAAAATAAGCCACCGCCTATGCCGCCCCAGACATAAAATCCTAATATTTTATTCTGTCCCAAATACTCAGAAATGATACGACCAAACCAATACATCCATAACATATTGAATAGGATATGGAATAGGCCTTGATGGAAGAAGAAATACGTAATGATCGTCCACGGCTTATAGATTAGCTTGCCAAGGTCAGAGGGAAGGGTCAAATACCTACTAAACTCTAAATAGACACCCTCCTGACCGGATAATGTCAATAAAACAGACAAAACACCCATAAATAGAAAGACCACCACATTAATGACAATGATCTGGTTTAAGATGTTACCTGTCTTAAAGGCTATTTTAAAATCGTCTAGAATACTATTCATTTGCTAATAGAACTTGTTACGCTCTTGCTTCCAATACCTCACTAAGAAAAATGCAATCAGTGCGCCACCGATATGTGCCAAGTGGGC
This sequence comes from Roseivirga sp. UBA7431, assembly GCA_002477595.1. Classification (GTDB taxonomy): domain Bacteria; phylum Bacteroidota; class Bacteroidia; order Cytophagales; family Cyclobacteriaceae; genus Roseivirga. The sequence continues at coordinate 10,942 of DLQN01000062.1, read as the reverse complement.
TACATTATCGCCAGGAGCACGTTGAAACTCTGAATAGACTTCGTACAGAATATAAAAGCCAACAATGTATTTCGCCTTTATAGGGAAAGGCAGAAAGAGCAAGAATAGTTCTGTATTTGGGAAAAAGAGCGCAAAAGCTGCTAAAATTCCAAAGACCGCACCTGAAGCACCTACCATATTGTAGTTACCATATAAATCATAGAGTTGCCAAGCGTATCTGACAGAGTCCGCCTTCAATTCTGTATTCTCTTGATTACGATCAAAGTAGTCTACGAACTTATATATTTCTGGATTTAAGTTATCTCCATGATCAACCAACAACTGGTTAAAGCCTTGTGATGTTGGATTACTTACATATTCCTCCACATCACTTTTAACACCTCTGACTTCAAGATAGTTAACACCCGTATAAAAAAGCCCTGCTCCAATTCCAGTAACCATATAGAGAATTAGGAATTTCTTTTGACCGAGGAATTGCTCCAGCAGCGGGCCGAAGATGAAAAGGGCAAACATATTTCCCAACAAGTGCATCAGACTTTGCGTGCTATGCAGAAACATATACGTGATGAATTGGTAGGGCTTGAACTCATCAGATAAAATAAAGTACAGACCAAAATAGTCACCCAAGTCTATCTTGATCACCATCTGAAGTACAGCAATACCAACATTGATAATGAGTAACTTCTTAACTAAGGGTGTAAGTCGTCCGAACATATGGGCTAATTAAAAAACTGATTTATCTTTTCCAATTCCAGAATAAAGGTCGTTTTGCGACCACTCGGGGAATAATTGGGGGTTCTACATGCAAAGAGCTGATCAATTAACGATGACATCTCCCCTTGGGTTAACTCATTCCCCCTTTTTATTGAAGATCTTTTTGCGATAGCCCTTGCTATGTTTTCGTCATTAGACATACTCAGTTCAGACTTGTTTTGTTTAAACTGCTCAATAAAGCCTTCAAAAAGCACCTTTTCATTAACTGTTTTCAAATCAGCGGGTACTCCGTTAATAACGATCGCATTGTTTCCAAAATCAGAAAACTCAAAGCCAATCGCATTCAATTCTTCTTTTATGTCATTGACCAATGAAAAATCACCTGGACTCAATTCTAAGGATTGCGGAAACAAAGATTGCTGTGAAGCCCCAGATCGTTGTTGCAGCTGAAGCAAGAACTTCTCATATAGAATTCGTTCATGAGCTTCTTGCTGTGCAATCATCATCAGTCCAGATTTGACATGTGTAGCAATGTATTGCTGATGAATCTGAAAATAAGCCTTGTGCCCACGAGAAGCATGTGTGATGGCTTCAGGAGAGTTGGCCGCACTACCCAGTGTAATTGTACTTTGTGCCTCAGGATGAATCTCCATTTGAGAATTCTCTTCCTCCTCTTTAGATATATCTTGTCGAAGACCCTCGTATAGTTTTTCCCATTGTCCAGCATCTTGCTTTTTGTCAAAAGTCTTGAACTGAGCATAGTCACGGTCTGCTGAACTTGTGCCACTCTTTGGCGGTGCAGACTGAAATGAGGCGAAGTTCACATCCTGATTAAAATCTATGGCTGGTACAATGTTGTGTGTACCCAAAGCTTGCCGAACAGCAGCTTTGATGATCGCATAAACCGTCCGCTCATCGTCAAATTTAATTTCAGTCTTGGTTGGGTGCACATTGATATCAATATGCTTGGGATCAATTTCTATAAATAATGTGTAAAATGGGAAGGTAGATTCTGGCAAAAGACTCTGAAAAGCAGTCATTACAGCATGATTGAGGTAATTGCTCTTTATGAATCGATTATTCACGAAGAAGAATTGCTCGCCTCTGGTCTTCCTAGCAAACTCTGGTTTACCTACGTAACCATAGACACGCATCACATCAGTTTCCTCTTCGCAAGAGGCCATCTGATCCTGATATTTCTTTCCAAAAATGCCAACTACCCGCTTGCTCAGTTTTCCTCCGGCCAGCTTATAGAGCTCCATATCATTTTGATATAGCGACATAGCGATTTCGGAGTTCGCTAAAGCTATTCTTTGAAACTCATCCACGATGTGGCGCATTTCAACAGCATTCGACTTTAGAAAATTTCTACGGGCAGGGACATTAAAAAATAGATTCTTAACGCAAGTAGACGTTCCTTTAGGTGTAGCGATTGGCTCTTGCTTTTTGATTTCAGAGGCTTCTATTTGGATCATTACACCCAATTCATCCGCTTCTTTTCTTGATTTTAATTCAACTTGACCCACTGCAGCGATTGAAGCCATAGCTTCTCCACGAAACCCCATGGTTTTAATGGCGAATAAGTCATCTGCTGTTCTAATTTTTGAAGTAGCGTGCCTTTCGAAAGACATTCGCGCATCAATATCAGACATACCCATGCCATCATCGATCACTTGAATAAATGATTTCCCAGAATCTTTTACAATTAATTTAATATCTGTCGCCCCAGCATCAATCGCATTCTCCAATAGCTCCTTCACCACAGAGGCAGGACGCTGGACTACTTCACCAGCAGCTATCTGATTAGCAATGTTATCAGGTAATAACTTTATGATATCGGGCATTCTGAACTTAGGAAGTTACTTTTTAAATCGCTTCCAAAGATAGAACGGAATATAGAGTAAGGCTAAATAAAATATATCAGATCCAACATATACGAACCCACCGGCAAACATCACCAATACAATCATGATGATAAGCCTTAGCATCATGGTTTGGCCCATCCCAGTACCTTTGCCATGCTTCATGTTCTTTCGGAAAGAACCAGAAATTTGAGAGCTATAGCCTAAGTCAACAGATTCCTCTGCAATACCCAGTTCGGCCTTAATACGTGACGTCCTGTTTTCTATATCTTCTCTAACAGGATCGTAGTGACGAGGAACAACATGAAATCGCTGATACTTCGTTTTCTTCATTAAACTCGGAAGGTTTATCATATCGCTATTCGTTTATTAACGTTCATATTAATGTCCTAAAAATATAGTTAATTTGCTTTTATTAAAAGTCAAACGCCTTTATGATGAAAAAAATTATTCTGATTGTGTTGATGTTTCTGGTAAATTGGAGTGCTGTAAAGGCACAAAAAATCTATCAGAAAACAGATACACAAGCGCAGGAAAAATGGGTTGATAGCGTGTTCAACGCCTTAACGCCAGAAGAAAGGCTCGGACAACTTTTCATGGTAGCCGCTTACTCAAATCGGGACGAAAAACACTACCAAGAAATTGACAAACTCATTGCTGAGTACAACATCGGTGGCCTGATCTTTTTTCAGGGTGGAGCCTACCGTCAAGCTCGACTTAACAATCGATATCAATCAAAAGCAAAAGTCCCTTTAGCCATCGCAATGGATGCAGAATGGGGCATCGGAATGCGCCTAGACAGCATTATGGACTTCCCTAAGCAGATGACATTGGGCGCGATTCAAGACAATAAGTGGATTTACGAAATGGGCAAAGAGGTCGCCAATCAGTTCCATTCACTCAACATGCATATCAATTTTGCTCCTGTTGTGGATGTTAACGTAAACCCTAACAACCCAGTCATCGGCTACCGTTCTTTTGGAGAAAATAAATTTGCCGTCTCAGACAAGGGAATTGCCTATATGAAAGGCATGCAAGACCATGGCATTATGGCCAACGCGAAACATTTTCCAGGCCATGGCGACACGGATGCCGATTCGCATTATGCACTTCCTGTAATCAAGCATTCTGTAGAAAGAATGAGCGAGATCGAACTCTACCCCTTCAAGCAGCTGATGAAAGATAGCCTGATGAGCATGATGGTGGCTCACTTACAAATTCCAGCCTATGATGACCGAGAAAATATGCCGACAACGCTGTCAAGTAAGGTGGTCACTGACTTATTAAAGAACGAACTCGCATTTGACGGGCTGGTCTTCACCGATGCGATGAACATGCAAGGCGTGGCCAAGTATTATGATCCGGGAGAAGCAGATGTAAAAGCACTACAAGCCGGAAATGATGTTATCCTTTTTCCACTAGACGTACCGAAGGCCATCAAACAGGTCAAGAAAGCACTGAAAAAAGAGCGATTAGATCAGGCTTCTATCGATTTACGCGTTAAAAAAATCCTAAGAGCTAAGTACTGGTTTGGATTGAATGAGTTGGAGCTGGTCAATACCTTCAACTTGACCAAAAGGATCAATAATGACTATGCTCAATTGCTCAATCGCATCCTTTACCAGAAAGCGATCACAATAGTCGATAATCAAGACAAACTCTTACCTATTATTGACTTAGGAAAAAAGACATATGCATCCCTTCAAATAGGTGAAAGCGATGGTACTGAGTTCAAAAGGATGCTCGATAAATATGCCAAATTCAATCACCTGGCATTTGATTCACTAAATGCTGATGCTTTGGAGTCCATAGCCTCGAATGACCTCGTTGTAGTTTCCTATCATGGTATTACTAATTCACCTAAAGATCAGCATGGTGTTAAAGACGAAGAAATAGCCTTTATCAAGTCGCTCCAAGAAAAAACAAACGTCATCGTTGTGGCATTCGGTAATGCATATAGTCTTCAGTATTTCGAAGGAATCAAAAACATAATTTGCACTTATGAGGATAATGAGATCACACAAAACCTCACTCCTCAGATTATCTTCGGAGCGCTCAAAGCCGAAGGAAAACTACCAATTTCGGCAGGAGAAAATTTCAAAGCAGGAACAGGTATTGAAACACTTGTTACCTCAAGACTGAGTTATGGAATGCCTGCAGAGGTGGGTATGAGTATCGATTCTTTGAGAAGAATTGATGATATCATAGAAGCTGCGATTAAAGACAAAGCCACTCCCGGTGCGCAAATCATCGTGGCCCGCAAAGGAAAAGTCATCTACCAAAAGAACTACGGTTATCAGACCTATGCTGAAGAGAAAGCCATTGATGACCACTCCATCTATGATGTGGCATCCATCACAAAAGTGGCTGCCACCACGCAGATCATTATGAAGCTCTACGAACAAAAGAAACTTGACATCAACAAACCCATAGGCTTCTACTTGAAAGAGCTTCAGGGGACAAACAAGGATTTGTTGTTAATTCGTGATATCCTAACACATCAGGCAGGCCTCAAACCTTATATTCCCTTCTGGGAAAAGACTGTAGATAAAGGAACATTAAAAGCTGAGTACTTCTCGGATGCCACAGGCCCAGATCATGACTTTCGCTTTCAAGAAAGTGATCTACCGCCCGCACTTGCCGACTCTATCTGGCAATGGACTTTAGACTCTGATCTTAGAGACTTACCTAATAAGAAGACCCGATATGATTACCTCTATTCTGACTTAGGCTATTCATTGATGTATCATGTGGTATCAGAAATTATCCAAGAGCCTTTCGAATCGTACTTACAAAGAGAGTTTTATGGCCCACTTGGTTTAAACCGCACCATGTATTTACCATTAGCGAAGGGGTATGGAAAAGATATAGCACCCTCTGAAGTAGATGATTACTTTAGAAATGCTATAGTCTGTGGCAGCGTACATGATCAAAATGCCACATTGATGGGAGGCGTTGCTGGCCATGCTGGCCTTTTCAGTACAGCCAATGATTTAGCTATCATCATGCAAATGAACATGCAAATGGGTGAGTATGCCGGAAAAAGATATTTCCAGAACTGGACGATACCAATTTTTACAAGTGCTCAAAACATGGAGAATCGTAGAGGGCTGGGTTGGGATAAGCCCATCACGGGAACCGATGAAGGACCAACCAGTCAATATTCATCAGCAAGCACTTTTGGGCATACTGGCTTTACAGGAGCTGCCGTTTGGGCAGACCCTGCAGAAGAGCTGGTATTCGTGTTTCTCTGCAACCGCACATATCCCGAAAGTGACAACTTTAAATTGCTGGAGGAAAACGTCAGAACACGTATCCATGACTTACTCTACAAATCGATTTTTGAACCTATTGCAGACTAATTAAGTTTAACCCTACGTAGCTCGAAATTTATTTCATGAAAATAGGAATTGTATGTTACCCCACATTCGGAGGAAGTGGCGTAGTAGCAACTGAATTAGGCAAAGGATTGGCCAAGCATGGTCATGAAGTGCACTTTATTACTTACTCACAGCCGACTAGGTTGGATTTTTTTAACGAGAACCTTTTCTACCATGAGGTTAACATTAGATCATATCCCCTTTTCAAATACCCACCATATGAATTGGCGCTCGCCAGTAAAATGGTAGATGTTGCAAAGTTTGAGAAACTCGACTTGCTTCACGTTCATTATGCAATTCCGCATGCTTCAGCAGCAGTGATGGCAAGGCAAATTCTTAAATCTGAAGGAATCGATATACCAGTTGTAACTACCCTTCACGGTACAGACATTACGCTTGTTGGTAAAGACCCATCATATGAGCCTGTTGTTACCTTCAGTATCAATCAATCTAATGGCGTCACTGCGGTGTCAGAAGATTTAAAGAAAGACACTTACAAGCATTTCAATATCCTTAGAGAAATTGAAGTCATTCCAAACTTTATCGACCTTACCAAATTCAAAAGGCAGCGCAAAGATCATTTCAAAACCGCAATATGCCCGAATGGCGAAAAGTTGATCGTACACACGTCTAACTTCAGAAAGGTTAAGCGTGTAGACGATGTTGTGCGCATATTCCATAAAATATCTGAGACAGTACCTGCTAGGTTGCTATTAGTAGGTGATGGCCCTGAAAGATCCCTCATTGAAGGACTTTGTAGAGAACTAGGTATTTATGAAGAAGTCCGTTTCTTAGGGAAGCTAGAGGCAGTAGAAGAAGTTCTTTCAGTAGCCGACTTGTTCCTAATGCCTTCGGAAAAAGAGAGTTTTGGTTTGGCAGCGCTTGAAGCCATGGCTTGTGAGGTACCTGTGATCTCTTCAAACGCTGGTGGTATTCCAGAATTGAATATCAACGGAGTCACTGGCTTTACTTCCAAGATTGGTGATGTTGAAGAAATGACCAAGAATGCACTACACATCCTTAGCGAAGAAAATCTAGAGACCTTTAAGCATAATGCCTTAGTCCAAGCCAAAAAGTTCGACATTGATGTCATACTTCCACAATATGAAAAATACTATGAGGAGGTTGCGGCTACCATGCGAGCTGATTTAGCACAGGCTTAGCGTTTCAAATTAATGAAGATAGGAATTGTTGGTTGTGGCTGGCTAGGGTTACCCTTAGCAGAATCATTGGTCAAAGCTGGTCATGAAGTCGTTGGGAGTACCACACGAGAAGAAAAACTAGAGACTCTTTCTTTGAAAGGAATTGAGCCTATTTTATTTCATTTAAATCCAATGCCTGAAGGCCTCAATTTCAACAGGCTTTTTCAGGTTGATTTACTAATTATTAACATTCCTCCAGGAAGAAAAAAGAACACACCTGAATTCTACGAAGAGCAAATCAAGTATTTGAAATATCAGCTTCTTTCAAGCGATGTAAAAAAAGTGATTTTCATTAGCTCAACTTCATACTACCCCAACAGTAATAAGAAAGTAACCGTCAATACACCTTTTGACTTTAGTAATGGCTCAACAAAGGCAGTTGTTAAAGGAGAGCAGCAAATATCACAGATAGACCAGTCGTTAATGATACTCCGATGTGGAGGCTTAATGGGAAAAGACCGTATTCCAGGTAAGTGGTTTGCAGGTAAGCCAACGAAAGGTGCCGATACGCCTGTCAACTACATTCATTTGGAGGATATCATTAAAGTCGTTAAAAGTTCGATCGAGACTTGGCCAGAGGACTTAAAAAGGCAGACATTAAACCTCGTTTCAGACCATCATCCAACGAGAAAAGAGATTTACGGAAAAATGGCTGAGAGATACAGTTTTGATCTTCCCATATGGGAAGACCCATCTAATATTTCATCAAAAGTGGTTGAAAGTAGCTTTAAGGATTTCGGGTTAAAATCACCTTTAGACTATTAAGCTTCAATAAGCTCCAAAAAGAGTTGCCCTTGCTTTAGCTGTTGATACGCCTTGATTTGCTTCAACCTATTGTTGATTTCAATAAAGTGATCATACTCTTGCTGAGCAATCTGAAAACCTCTTTTATAGGCGATTGGTGAATGAATCACCCTTTCAATTCTTTTAAATTTCATTGTGTCAGTTTCATTAACATACCACATCCGATTATTTTCCCTACCCCCACTAAAGCACATTAGCAGAAATAAAGTTCAAAATCGTAAGTCATATGCTCAGGATATAGACGTAAAAACGTCTATATACACTTAGACCCATCGAATGTTAGAAAAGTAAACGAGTCTATTCAATCAGACTCAAAAACAGTGAAATTGTTACTGCCAAGCGGCTAGAATTACTCCAACGACCGTATAGGCTACTATATGATAGCCTGAATCAATTAGCATCAATTTTGATGATTTTCTGGCAAATAAATAATTCATACTAATGGAAGGAAATAAAAAGAAAACACCTGTCATGATTCCATACATAGCCCCCATTTCCATCGTCATTACTTGTTCACTTCCTGGTTCTGCCGGAAACGCGAAAAAAAACATTGCCATGCCTACGGAGATGATAAGGGCAAAGATGAAGGCTGACCCAAAGAGTTTACCCATGTTAGCACTCTTAATTTCTTCATCGGAGAGGCCTACCCCTTTCTGCCAAGGCTTACCGAACAATGGCCCATACCATAAAGCACCTAATGCGAAAAATGCGACTGCAGCAACAATCACCGCTAGCCAATTAATAGCTGAAAAATCCATAATCATTTGGTTTAGTTAAAGTCAATTCGTTTAAAAAATAATGTGCTCTTTCTTAAACTAAAGACTTTGAAACAGGTCGTCACACTGTCCATTACATAGATTGATTTACCAATCCCAAATAGCTGAGTCTTATTGTTATAGACCAACAGAAAGTTAAAAGTCGATAACGTGAAGCATTAGCGCTGATGGATCTTCTAGTTTAAAAAATTGCACTAACTAATATAATAAAAATAGATTATACCCTGATAACCAGACACCTAGCTTCTGATGCAAGTGCCCTGCATCAGCGATTAGTCGTAGAAATTCCGATAGCGTGGGATTGATTAGTCCAATGAATAGAAATTACTTCACCTTGAAGTGAATCTTCATCGTTAGATTACTCTCTACTGCGTCACCATTATAGCTTGCTGGCTCCCAGTTTTCATACATTTTAATCACACGAATGGCCTCATTGTCGAAGGATTCACCCATAGATTTTCTTATTTTGAAGTGCTCCGCATTACCCTCTTTGTTGATTGTCCAGAATACTTGAACATAACCCACCTTTGATTTGAACACCTCATTTTGATCATTGATATCAACACTGATTTGATCTATTGGATATTTAAGCTCCTTATCTATATAGGCATAAAAAGTACTAAAGTCTGGTAGTGGTCTCGCTTTTAACTGTACATCAACATTGCTGATGGAATCAGTAACGCTAACTCTATCTGGAATATTCTGCGATGCGTCTGTATCAACGACCACCTTCCCTAGCTCTTTTTGGGGAGCATCCTCAATGGCTTCTATCAAGGAGTCTAATGGCTTTATCGACTCGGTAGTCGCTTGGCTAGTAGAATCACTTATTACCGGAACTATGACTTCTTCAATAGGTGACTTCAATTGCGCACTAGGCTCGGCACTTTTTAACAAATCAGTATTTGTCGCTACCACAACGGCAGCAGTTACTACTACAGTAGATGTGCCCGCCACAACGGCAGTAGTCATTTTAGTCCCAAGCTTGAGGAGGGTGGAACCTAATTTAAATCCCGCCCAAATAGAAGCACCCTTCACTACATTATTAAAGTTCATCTGAGCTTTAATATCAGCTGGTGTAAGATTCTTTGCCTTATTTAAAAAATTGTATTTCACGATATATTTCGCTTAAAATGCTTTTTCAACCTCTTCAATATTCTGTAGGTACGGGTTTTAGCATTGCCCTCCGTAATGTCCAGAATATACCCTATCTCCGCAAAGCTCTTTCCTTCAAAAAACCTAAGTTCTATTAACTCAAGTTCAGCTGGTTTTAACTTTTCCAACACCTCAGGTAACATTGTCAACCAAAGTTCCTTCTCGTTCTCCTCTATCTCTACCTCAAAGACAAGGTCATGTGACACATAGTTTTCTAGTGAAATACAACGTTGCTTTTTCTGCGACCTGAAATAGTCATAACAGCTATTAAGTGCTATTCTGGCTAGCCAGGCTGACAAGGGATATCCTTGATACTTATAATCATTCAAGTGAGATAATGCCTTACCAAAAGCTTCAGAAGTAATATCTCCTGCCAGGTCCACATCCTGAACTCTTGAAAATACCAATCGATAGACTTGTTCAAAGTATTTCTTGTAGAGTGGTTCAAAAAAGCGCTTATCCCCTTTTGCTTTTTCTATCAGCTCAATTTCGGTTAACTCTGATATGTTTGATTTGGTCAAGGTCACTCTAGGTTATGACTGAAGCTTTGGATATTATTGGACATAAAACGCTTTCACAACTAAAAGAAACATGCTAATCTAATATTTTTAGGCCAATTGCGTAATCAATTACCTAATTAATTCAGACTAAATGACTTTCGATAAGATTGTGAATAGTTTAAACCAATTTACACTTTAAGGTGTTCACAAGAGAATTATGAAGGGATACAAATTTTCAAAATTCATTCCTCAGAAAGCCCAAGGAGATTCCGCTTTCGATAACCTATTGAATATATTTCTCCAACTCGTCAGTATCACTGGTGGAGATGTCTCTGAGGCCCTTTCGTGGCTAACCAATGTTGATAAGCAATATAATATTACTGATGGCCAATACGGTATAGGTGACTTCATTGACGACTTAAAGGAAAAGGGGTACATCAACGAAGAAAATCAAGAAGGGAAATTTGAGGTTACTGGTAAAACTGGGCAAGAGATTAGAAAGTCTTCACTCGAAGAAATCTTTGGTAAACTCAAAAAAGGAGGCAAAGGCCA
>DLQN01000117.1 GCA_002477595.1 Roseivirga sp. UBA7431 | reverse complement strand
CTTTGAAGGATCAGAAGCACCAAGTGGTAGCTACTCTTATCGCGTCACATTCCAAAATGCCGATAATACTAGTGTCAATAGGTCAGGAACTTTTGTATTAATTCGATAAATTTGACAAAAAAGAAAGAGCATGTTTGACATGATGAAAATGATGGGCCAAGTGAAGGAGATGCAATCCAAAATGAAGGAGGCCCAAGAAAAATTGGAATTCATTCAGGAAACTGGAGAAGCAGGTGCAGGCATGGTTAAAGCTACTGTAAATGGCAAAAAACAAGTTATTTCTCTTGAAATAGACGAGAGTCTGATGACAAAGGAAGACAAGGACATGGTGCAAGACCTATCCGTGGCAGCCATTAATAATGCTCTGGAAAAGGTTGAAATTAAAGCCAAGGAAGAAATTAAGAATAGCACTGAAGGCATCCTGCCAAATATCCCAGGTATGGATTTCGGAAACATGTTCTAATGAATACACTGTCAGTTGTTCTTCTCAACTTCAACGGAAGAAATCACTTAGAGTCGTTTCTACCATCAGTAGTAGAATACAGTGCGCCTCACAAAGTAATTGTAGTTGACAATGGCTCGAGTGATGAATCGATTGAGTTTATAGCGTCCAATTATCCCCAAGTTTCAATAATTGCCTTTGAAGAAAATCTTGGCTTTTGTGGAGGGTATAATAAGGCACTCGAATTAATTGACTCAGAATACGTAGTGTTACTCAACACTGATGTGGAAGTTTCAAAGAACTGGATAGCACCTGTATTAGATCAACTAAAAGCCGATAAGAGCATAAAAGCCGCACAACCGAAGATTCTAGACTTCAAAGCCAAGCATAAATTCGAGTATGCTGGTGCTTCTGGCGGATATATTGATTCGTTGGCTTACCCTTTCTGCAGAGGCAGAATATTTCAGACCATAGAAAAAGACAATAAGCAATATGATGACTCCCAAGATATTTTCTGGGCTTCAGGCAGTTGCCTGTTTATTCATCGAGAAACATATCTTGAATTAGGTGGTCTTGACGAAGACTTTTTTGCTCATATGGAAGAGATAGATCTTTGCTGGAGGATCTGGAGTTCAGGAGGACGGGTTGTCGTTATCCCTCAAAGTGCTGTTTATCATGTTGGTGGTGGAACTCTAGACAAATCGAAACCCAAAAAGACCTATCTCAATTTTAGAAATGGACTTAGTCTATTAATAAAGAATGAACCCTCAAGTAAGCTAGCTTGGAAATTACCTCTTAGAATCCTTTTGGATTGGGTGGCACTGCTGAAATTCTCACTTGAAAGCGGTCCTCAACATGGTGTAGCAATTCTAAAAGCTCATCTCCATATAGTTGTGCACCTTCGTTCTATTTTACAAAAAAGGAAGAGACCAAAAGTCAATACTAATGCACCCAGATATCATGGATGGGTAATTTGGTCTTACTTTATGAGAGGAAAGAAGAAGTTCTCAGATTTAAAAATTGCCAACTAATTATACCAGACTGGATTTTTTCTTCTTCGCAAATGCTTGCGGAAATTAATCACGTAGGCTAAACCAAGATAAACGATAAGGGGAGATCCAAAGGTTAGAAAAGACGCGTATATAAAGAATAGGCGTATGCTAGATGTTGAAAGGTTCAACTTCTCTCCTAGTTTGGTGCAAACACCAAAAGCCTGATTTTCGAAAAAATGCTGAATTTGTTCCATTGTATTGCCACTAATTTACAAAATCAGAAATGATTTATTATTAGTAAAATCGGAATCTACTAAAAATTTCGTAAATTCGCCACTTAATTGCATACGCTTAAACAGACGAAAACAATCAATATTCTTATGAAAACCCAAACTGCTAAAATTATTTTCCCTTTGCTTCTCATTGGCGTCATGTCAATCTCAGGATGTGCCTTGAGTCAGATGAAAAAAGCAGCTAAAAACCAAGAACTTGTTGTAGCGCCTAGTCCTCTAGAAGTTCACGCTGATACTGTAAGGTTTGAAATGACTGCTAATCTTCCGGTGAAGATGCTAAAGCCTAAGAAGGTTTATGAACTAAGTGCATTCTACAAGTATGGAACTCAGGAAAGAGCGCTAAGAAAAATCGAATTCAGAGCTACAGATTATCCTAACTCTAATACTGAGCAACCTCAAATCGTTCAAGAGTATTCATTCCCTTTCAGAAAAGGTATGGAAAGAGGAAATATCGAGATTCAAGGAAAAGCTATCAATCCTAATTCAGGAAGTTTTCTAGAAACGGAAAGGTTAGGCATTGCCGAAGGTTTAATTACAACATCTCAGCTTGTTCAGCCATCTTACTACGCAGCTTACGCTGATCATGGCTATAACGATCAAGAAGAGTTGATCCCAACAAATGTTGAGTTCTTCTTCGACCAAGGAAGATCTATTTTCAAAACTTCTGAAAAAGATAGTGACAGAGGATCAAAATTCGCAGCATTTATCGCTGAGAAAAATGTAACAAGAACTGTTACTATTACAGGTACTCACTCTCCAGAGGGTAAAGAAACTATCAACAGCGAACTAGCGCAAGAAAGAGCAGACGTTATTGAAAAGTGGTACAGAGAGCAAATGGATAAATATGACTACCAAGGAATGGCTTCTAACATTAGATTCATTCTCAAGCCGGTTGTACAAAATTGGAATGGTTTGAAATCTATGATGGCAAGCTATGATGGCATTTCTTCTATCCAGAAGGCAGAATGGAATAGCATCATCAACGGTTCTGGTTCTTTTGAGCAAAAAGAAAAAGAGCTTCAAAAGCTTAGTACTTATAAGCAAGTATTGAAAGAAGTATACCCTTTGTTGAGAACTGCCACTACTGAAGTATTAACTGTTAAGGTTAAGAAAAGCAAAGCGCAGATTGCTACAATGGCTTTAAATTCTCCTGCTCAATTAAGTGTTGAAGAATTAGCTTACGCTGCTGCCAACAACCCTTCTTTAGAAGAAAAGAAAAGCATCTACGAAGCTGCTGCTAAGCAAAATGATACGTGGACTATCCACAATAATTTAGGTGCTGTTCACTTACAAATGGCAATGAGTGCGACTGGTAGAACTCAGACTAATCTTATCACTACTGCTTTAAACCATTTCAACATCTCTAATCAGAAAAACGCTAATGTAGAGGCTCAAACAAACATGGGTATGGCAATGGCAATGCAAGGCAACCTATGGGGAGCACACGCTGCACTGACTAAAGCTGCAAGCATGAGCCCAGGTAACGATGTAAGACAAGGTGTGAATGGCGCCAAAGGTGCTGTTGAAATCATGGTTGGGAGATACGACTTAGCGATCAGTTCTTTGAACAGAGCTTCTAACAGTTCTGTAGATCAGTTCAACAAAGGTCTTGTTCAACTGCTTAGAAAAGACTTCAGAAACGCTCAGACTACACTTGAAAGTGTAATCAGTAATGAAAGAGGCTATGTTTGGGCTCATTATGTTGCAGCTATTGCCGCAGCACGTCAAGACAACGAAAATAAAGTTATCGAGCACTTAAGAAATGCTGTAACTGCCGACTCTTCTTTGAAGGCGAAAGCACTTACTGACTTAGAATTCAGACAGTTCTCTGGAACGGATGCCTTCCGTAACTTAATGAACTAAGAACTCTTTCTAACAAATTTAAAAGCTTCTCTCCCATTGGAGAAAAGCTTTTTTTATGTCCAATATATTGCACGAATGGTTATTGGTAATTGAGCCCTGAATGTTTATTTTTACGCCCATTAACTAAATGAATTCAATGAGAGTTATACAGTTCAGAGAAGCCCTTAGAGAAGCCATGTCTGAAGAGATGCGAAGAGACGAAAAAGTCTTTTTGATGGGTGAGGAAGTTGCAGAATATAATGGTGCTTATAAGGTAAGTCAAGGAATGCTTGATGAGTTCGGTGCTGAACGTGTAATCGATACACCAATTGCTGAGCTTGGCTTTGCAGGTATCGGTGTAGGTGCTGCCATGAACGGCCTTCGCCCTATGATTGAATTCATGACATTCAACTTCTCTCTCGTTGCAATTGATCAAGTAATCAACTCAGCAGCAAAGATGATGTCAATGTCTGGTGGGCAATTCCAAATCCCGATCGTCTTTAGAGGACCTACAGGTAATGCTGGAATGCTTAGCTCCCAACACTCTCAGAACTTTGAGAATTGGTTTGCCAATACTCCTGGTTTGAAAGTAGTAGTCCCTTCTACCCCATACGATGCAAAGGGTCTATTGAAATCTTCTATAAGAGATAACGATCCAGTTATTTTCATGGAGTCAGAGTTAATGTATTCTGATAAAGGTGAAGTCCCTGAAGGAGAATACTTATTACCAATTGGTCAAGCCAACATTGTTAGAGAAGGCACTGACGTTACTTTAGTCTCTTTTGGTAAAATGATGAAGATAGCTGAAGAAGCTGCTGCAGAACTCGCTAAAAATGGTGTGAGCGCTGAAGTAATTGACCTTAGGTCTGTCAGACCAATTGATTACAAGACAATTATTGAATCAGTCAAGAAAACCAACAGACTTGTTGTTGTGGAAGAAGCATGGCCTTTAGCATCTATCTCAACTGATATCGCATTTAACGTCCAAAAAGACGCTTTTGATTACTTAGATGCTCCGGTAAAAAGAGTAAATAGCTTTGATTTACCTCTTCCATATGCGCCAACACTAATCGATGCCATATTACCGAATGTGAAACGGACGCTAGAAGCTGTCGATTCAGTTATGTATCGCTAAAAAAAGATTTTATTCTATTAAAAGTCAGACCAACCGTCTGACTTTTTTTATGTTTGGACATGGCGAAACTAATCCTCTTAGCAGGTGTGAGCAGATCAGGTAAGTCAACCCTAGCCACTAAACTAGTCCATGACTTACCAAACGCAATCGTATTGCACCAAGATGAGTTTATTCTTGATCAATCAGCGCTACCTCTCATAAAAGGGAGAATTGATTGGGAGAATCCCGAAACTATTGATTGGGATAGACTTGTAAGTGCTCATGATGAAGCCAATGAACAATATGACTTTATAATCATTGAGGGCATCTTCGCACTTTCAAGCTTACGACTGATAAAGGCTTCAGCCTTCAAAATACTCCTTACACTCGATCGGGAGGAGTTCATTAAAAGAAGAAGTCAAGAGACACGGTGGGGAGATGAACCAGACTGGTTTATACATCACGTCTGGGAAAGTCACCTAGCATGCCACAACCCACACAACCTTAACCTAGACTTTGAATTGCGAAATGCCTCTCCCACCGAGTATGTCAAATTACTCGTTCAATTAAAGTCTTAGTTCAAAATAATTTGCTTGGTATTGTTCTATGCCCTAGATTAACGAAGAAATTAGTTGAAGATGAAGAAACTTACACATTCCCTACTATTCTATACGCTAATCTTTACCTCCTTCGCTTGCTCTATACCAGCGCCTATTGAAGAAGATAAGGAAGAAGTAACCGAGCCAACTATTGAGGAACGTGAAAAAAGAGCCGTTTTTGATACAGATGTACCCTCTTATAAATTTGAATTCTCCTCTTTAGCTTTGAACCAAAACGTTAAAGAATTAGACCAATTCGTATTCAAACGTTATGGGGAGTTTTACACTGAAGACTTCACTATATACCAGTTAGATAGAATTGATTACTTCGCAGAAGCTTATGAAATGGAAGACATCAATCTCTATTACATTGACAGTCTGTTAGTCAAGATACAAGTCTTTTTGAGAGATGATAAAACTGACGAATTTCTTAGAAAGTATGGTAGAGCAAAAATTCAAATTCATGACCTCCACAACAAAAAGTTACTAGAAACTGAAAAAGTACTCATTCAAAAAGAAGGCAGATATCAGGTAAATGGCAACCTAGATGCGTTTACAATTAAGTGGCCAAGAAACGATTTAGACATTAAATACGCTGTCAGTAGAAAACCCGATAGCCTGGGCACCCAAGTTTCAAACGAGTTCAATAGTTTAGATAACAAGTCAACAAGTTTCAAAATTACTTTTCAAACCAAAGACTTTGACCGTCAATTAGCCTGGATAAAATGGGAGTCATATATAGACTCGCAAGGCCTAAAAGTAGAGCGCGCTAGTGATCGGTAATTATTTATTCCCCATCATATTTGCAAGACCAGACATTGCACGCTTTCCACCCATCTTATTCATGGCTTTCATCATTTTACGCATATCTCCGAATTGCTTCATTAGATTATTTACTTGCTGAATTGAAGTACCTGAACCTTCAGCAATGCGCTTTCTCCTGCTTCCATTTAGCACTTCTGGGTTGGCACGCTCATCCTTAGTCATTGACTTGATGATGGCCTCTATCGGCTTGAATGAATCGTCATCTAAGTCAACCCCTTTGAGCGCTTTCCCCATACCAGGGATCATACCCATCAGATCCTTGAGGTTACCCATCTTTTTGATTTGCTCCAGTTGAGATAAGAAATCATCAAAGTCAAATTTATTCTGACGGATCTTCTTATTAAGAATCTTCGCTTCCTCTTCGTCAAAAGACTGCTGAGCCTTTTCAACGAGTGAGACCACATCACCCATCCCAAGAATACGGCTGGCCATACGTTCGGGATAGAAGACGTCAATGGCCTCCATTTTCTCTCCAGTGGAGATATATTTAATAGGCTTCTCAACAACGTTTCGAATGGAAAGGGCTGCACCACCCCTAGAATCACCATCTAACTTGGTAAGAACAACTCCATCAAAGTTTAATCTTTCATTAAAGGTCTTGGCGGTATTTACAGCATCTTGACCTGTCATTGAATCGACTACAAACAGTGTCTCAGAAGGATTAACAGCTGCTTTTAACTGTTCAATCTCTTGCATCATTTGGTCATCAATTGCCAAACGTCCAGCAGTATCTATGATGACTATTTTTTTGCCGTGAGCCTTAGCGTGTTTTATCGCATTGTTGGCAATATCAATGGCATTCTTATTATCAGGTTCCGCATATACATCAACCTCAATCTGCTCGCCTAAGACCTTCAATTGTTCAATCGCAGCAGGACGATAGATATCACAAGCTGTCAACATTACTTGACGTCCTTGAGATTTGAGTAACATTGCTAGCTTTCCAGAAAAAGTCGTCTTACCAGAACCTTGTAGTCCTGAAATAAGAATTACTGCCGGATCCCCTTGAATGGAGATGTCAGTCTTCTGGCCCCCCATCATTTCGGTGAGTTCTTCGCTGACAATTTTGGTCAATAATTGGCCTGGAGAAACAGAGATTAACACATCTCTACCAAGTGCCTCTTCTCTGATTTTATCAGTAACTTCTTTGGCTACCTTGTAGTTAACATCAGCATCTATCAGCGCACGTCTAATCTCCTTTACGGTGGTAGCAACGTTGATTTCAGTAATCTTTCCTTGTCCCTTTAGGGTCTTAAAGGCCTTATCTAACTTTCCACTTAAACTTTCGAACATATCTGCCAATAATTTGCGCCTTAAAATTAGCCAAATTTCCTAGCATTAAAAGAGTCATAAGCCTTGATTTTGCATACAAAACCTTTCGTATTAGAAGGCTTATAGAGATATTGGTGCTTGGTTTACAAAGGTGTAAGAATGAGAAAGATTGATTTTCAAAAAGATGTCCTCCCCCACTTAGTCGCTGTCATAGTTTTCTTAGTACTTACGCTCGTCTTTTTCAAGCCAGTATTCTTCGAAGAAAAAACGCTTTTTCAAAGTGACATTGTTCAGTGGCAAGGTAGTGCTCAAGAGTTAATGGAGTACCGCGAGCAAACTGGAGAAGAAGGGCTTTGGACGAATTCAATTTTTGGAGGCATGCCAGCCTATCTCATCAGTGTAAAGTGGGGTAACCAACTTATTAAGTCTGCTCATGCGATCTACACGCTAGGCCTTCCTCACCCAGTGAGAATCATCTTCGCATCTATGCTTTCCTTTTACATAATGCTACTCTGCTTTAAGGTAAGGCCATATTTAGCAATAATAGGAGCTATTTCCTTTGGACTTTCTTCCTATAATTTAATTGGCCTAACAGCTGGCCATAATGCAAGAATTTCAGCAGTATCGTTTATGCCACTCGTTATGGGTGCAGTACACTTGTGCTTTACCAGAAACAAGATCTTAGGGGCTAGTCTTACCGCACTCGCCTTGGCAATGCAACTCAGGGTAAATCACTTACAAATCACCTATTATCTCGCCTTCGTCATTGGTATTTATGGCTTAATACAACTCATTTATGCCATTAGAGATAAGCAAGTCCAAGATTATCTAAAAAGACTGGGACTCCTCATGGCTGCATTGGTTCTCGCAATCGGAACCTTTTTTGGTGAATTTTATGCGACTTATGAGTATGGAAAATATTCCAACAGAGGGAAATCAGAACTCTCGCAACAAGCAAATTCTGAAATGAACGATGATGGTCTTGGGAAGACGTATGCTTTCCAATACTCAAACGGTATTTGGGACCCGTTCACACTCTTTATTCCTAATGTATTAGGTGGTAGCGGACCATTTCCAGAAGACGGAGAACTCGCTACATTCTTAAAACAGAATGGGGTCAACGGAGCACAACTCCAGAACTTCCTCAATGGTATTCCTACTTATTGGGGCAAAGAATCAGCCACTACCTATTATGCAGGCGCTGTTATGATATTCCTGTTTGTCTTAGGACTGCTTTTAGTAGAAAGAAAGTATGTTATCTGGCTGGCTTCACTAGCCGTACTTGGTGTGATATTGAGTTACGGTCGCAATATGCCAGGCATTAACAACTTCCTCTTTGACTATTTCCCAGGGTACAACAAATTCCGATCGGTCTCATTTACCATTATACTTCCGATTTTTAGTGTCTCACTTTTAGGCATGTTGGCGCTCGAGAAGTTACTCAGTCAAAAGTTTAGTAAATCGATTCAAAAGAAACTATTCATTGCGCTAGGAGCAACTGGTGGACTAGCACTGCTTCTCGGTGTATTCTCTGGAATGTTCAGCTATAGAGGGGCTATCGATAGCCAAATACAGGAAGCCATAATAGATGCAGTCAGAGGTGACAGAAGATCTCTTTTCCAGAGAGATGCCCTTCGTGCATTTGGTTTCATTGCGGCATTTGGCCTTCTACTCTATTTGTATCTAAACGAAAAGGTGTCGAAAACAATTGCTGTGATTGGGCTTATAGGTATTGCATCGCTAGATGTCATCCTTATCAGTTCACGTTTTCTTTCAGAAGACAACTTTAATAAGTCTACTTCTCGCCAAAACTTCACAGAATCTCCAGCTGATCAGTACATCAAACAAAACGAAACGCTTGGAGACAGGGTACTAGACTTAACCTCAGGATTTTATAATGCCAAAATCGCCTATCATCATCATTTGATCAATGGTTATCATGGTGCTAGAATTCGAAGATATCAAGAGATTATTAACAACAAACTGATTGCAGAAGAGTCTGCCTTAAGGCAAAATCTTCAAGCTGGGAATGCTGACTTCAGTTCTTTTCCGATCATTAATATGCTGAACACAAGTCATCTAATCATTAACCCTAACAGCCCCCAAGGAGTTGTGAAAAACAATAATGCGCTCGGCAGTGCATGGTTTGTTACTGAACTTGAATATACCAACACTACAGATGATGAGTTTAATCAAACACTAGCTTTGAGTACTCCTTCACTTAAGGCAGTAGTTAATAAGAACGAGACCCCAAATAACATTGGGCTGAGCAAAGGTGATATTGCTTTAACCGAATACCACCCTGGCTACTGGAAGTATGAATCCAATAACGCTGGAGATGGGTTTGCGGTCTTTTCAGAGATTCATTACCCAAAGGGATTTGAGGTTACCATAGATGGACAAGCAGTCGATATGCTTAGAGCAAATTACATTTTGAGAGCTTTAGCGGTACCTGCAGGCAATCATGTGATTGAATTTAAATTCGTACCAAAGATTTATACAGCAGGAACGATTGTGATGCAGATTTTTTCAATCTTGGTGGTACTATTGTTTGGAGCTTCCGTCTTTAGATCTTTAAAGAAGGCCTAATTAGTAGCAGATAATAAACCTCTCAATTGCTCTATTATGCGGATGGCTGCTTTGCCATCCCATAAATCAGGAATGCCTCCTTTTTTCCATTCGCCTTTGCGAATACTTTCTAAAGATGATTTAAGTAAAGACATATCCTTCCCGATTAAGACATTGCTACCAATACTGATTGTCTCTGGCCTTTCAGTATTCTCCCTCAGTGTAAGACATGGTACCTTTAAATATGTCGATTCCTCTTGAATACCTCCGGAGTCTGTGATTATTGCAGATGCTCCTCGCATGAGGTATAGGAATTCTAAGTAGGGTAATGGGGGAAGAAAATGAATGTTTTTGAATTCAACGCCTTGACTTAACTGAGCTTTTGTTCGAGGATGAATAGGAAAAATAATCTTTTCATCCCCCTCTGCCATATCATCTATAGTAGACAACATCTCTGAAAGCACTTCTACATCATCAACGTTTGATGGACGATGAAGTGTTAATAGGAAGTACTGACCTTTAAGAAGATCATTTACTCCGGCGGGTTGTTTTAAGCTGTCGTAAGAGCTAACTAGGCTATCAATCATGGTATTACCTACCATGAAAATTTGCTCTTGCGCAACCCCTTCTTTAGCTAGGTTCTCATCTGCTATGCTACTGGTTGTGAAGAAATAGTCAGTTATGGAATCCGTTAAGAGACGGTTAATTTCCTCAGGCATAGACATATCTCCAGACCTCAAACCACCTTCGACATGCGCTACTCTAACACCCATTTTTTTGGCAACTATACTGCAAGCCATAGTGGAATTAACATCCCCTACGACAATTAAACAGTCAGTCATATGCTCAATTAGATAGGCCTCAAACGCAACCATGATTTTAGCCGTTTGCTGTGCCTGCGTACCAGAGCCTACTTGTAAATTGATATTGGGTTTAGGAATCCTAAGGTCATTAAAGAAGACCTCACTCATCGCATCATCATAGTGCTGTCCCGTATGAACCAAGGAATATTCAATTATAGCCTCTGAATCCGAATTATGACTCTCTATTGCGTGAATTATGGGAGCGATTTTAACAAAGTTAGGACGAGCTCCTGCGATGATGGTTAAATGCATATTATATATTTCACTTAAAAAAGTGTTAGCCTCTAATGATTTCACAAATTCAATCATAAATTTGACCCAATGAACAAGAAAGTTTGTATGCTCTTACATGAGGTCTACCCAGACGATATTCGTGTGAGTAAAGAAACAAAATCCCTTATAAAGTCGGGCTTCGAAATTCATATTCTCTGCCTAAATCGAAAAAATGAATCCGCTGAAGAGATAGTAAATGGCATTCACGTGCATAGGATCCCGATTGCACAAACATTCTTCTGGAGAGGGATTTGGGATATTTTATTAGCGATTTCATTCGTACAACCGGTCTTTCTTAGAAGACTAAAAGCATTGCACAAAAAAGAGAACTTCGCATTATTTCACGTTCACGATCTTCCGCTCGCTAAAACTGCGGTTCTGGCTGCCAAAAAGGCCTCCAACGTAAAGGTTGTCTTAGACCTACATGAAAACTACCCTGAAGCTTTAAAAGTATGGTTCCAATGGAAGAGAAACCCATTGATCAGACTAAAGAATTCCGTTTTCTTCGGCTTCGAGCGATGGCTTAATTATGAAAAGACGGCTTGCCATGAAGCTGACCACCTCATTGTAGTAGTCGAAGAGATGAGTGATAGGTTGGTTGCGCTACACAAGCTACCACAAAGCAAAATCACTGTAGTTACTAATAGTGAGGGCCAGAGTTTTCTCGATCAGGAGCGTATCACAAACATCTACGATAGAGCTTCTGAAGACTTCATACTGGCTTATACAGGAGGTGTAGGCCCTCATAGAGGTGTTGATGTTGCCATTGAGGGATTGGGACTTACAAAATCTAAGAACATACGCCTGGAAATAACTGGATCATTATCTGCAGATTCCAAAGAATGGCTAACTAATCTAGCAACAAAACATAAGGTATTAGACAGGGTGAGAATCAACGGCTATCAACCATTCCATAAGTTCTTCTCTTACATGGCCCTTGCTGATGTCAACCTAATACCGCATAATCGAAATGGCCATACTGATCACACAATACCGCATAAGCTCTTTCAGGGAATGATGGTAGGTAAACCAGTGATCGTAAGTGACGCCCCTCCCTTAAAACGTGTAGTGAAGGCAACGAATAGTGGATTGATTTTCGAAGCAGGAAATGCTCAAGATTTTGCCAAGCAAGTAGACCTACTCTACGATAATCCAGAGAAAGCCAAGGCATTTGGAGACAACGGAAACCAAGCTACTACCAAAGGCATCTGGAATTGGGAACATACTGGTAAAAACTTAGTAGCGCTTTATACAAACCTAATTGCTAACTAATGAAGTTGTTTTTATACAAGTTTATTTACAGTGGCCCAGTCAATTTTTTGATTAGAAACATTCTTAAATCTATCCCAAACCTCTCTGCAAAATACCGAATGCCGCCTGCTGGCATCCTCAAAGTCAAAACTGATGAAGGAAGCTTTCAAATGGCCACCAATCAAACATGTTATGTAACTCATCTCCTATTTTGGAATGGTTATAAAGCATTTGAATACTCCATCCTCTTTTCAAGACTAATCAGTAAAGTGAATGTATTCTATGACGTTGGATCGAACATTGGTTACTATTCACTACTTGCCAGTCATTTAAATTCAAAGGTTAAAGTGAAGGCATTTGAACCCGCAAGTGGCCCATCATTCTACCTCAATAAAAACATTGCGCTTAATCATATGAAAAGCTCAATTACAAGTGTTGATCTTGCGCTCAGCGATAGCACAGGTAAAACAATATTTCATGAGGTGAAGAACACGAAGTATAGCTATTTATATCATAATCTATCTGGCGAAAACAACTTGGTTGGGAAAGTGGCAAAGAAGTCTTTCGTTGAATGTGAGGTAACAACAGACACTTTGGACAACTATTGCCAAGCACAAAACGAGCAACCTGACTTAATAAAAATTGACACCGAAGGAGCAGAAATATTTGTTTTGAAAGGAGGCCAGAAAACAATAGAATCTTCCAGACCAATTGTAATTTGCGAAATACTGTCCACACAGAAGGGGGACGAAATTCTCAGCTTTTTTAAGAAAATGGAGAATTACATAACCTTCATGCTTGAAGGCTCAAACTTTGAAAAAATAGTCGACCTGGAAGGCATAGATTTCAGCAAAACACATGACTTCATTTTCAGCCCATCTGAAAAGACGAACTTATTCTCTTAGATTGACCCAAGAATACACTTATTAATGGCCATAACACTCGAAGATTTTCTGAACGTCAAAAAAACCATAACCCAAAATAGTAGGGAACGCAACATCACTTCTCGGCCAGGTAGTGGATTGGTTTATTTACGATACAGATTGTTGAGGCCTTACTACAAGTTAAAAGCGAAGCAATTCCAAAAAAAGCATCCACAGCACCCTTGGCTTACAGCCAGCTCCATAAAGGTTTTCGACTTACTCTTAACGAAAGACGATGTTGGTTTAGAATATGGAAGTGGACGAAGTACTTATCATTTCGCCAAACTTTTAGGCCATCTAACAAGTGTTGAACACCATGAAGAATGGTATAACATAGTCAAAGAAACGTTAACGAATAATAAGGTCAGTAACGTAAACCTCAAACTGATACCGCCCAATACTGCATATACCAAACCGAACCTAAGTAGTGTCGATGATTATTACCTAGATGCAGAAGCATATCCTATAAAAGACGATGTATTCCTAGATTACGTCCACTTCATAGACTCCATTCCAAATGACTCGCTTGACTTCATATTAATAGATGGTCGAGCTCGGGTTTCATGTTCGAAAAAATCGGTTAGTAAGCTAAAGAGCGGTGGCCTTTTTGTCCTTGATAATTCTGAAAGAGTACGCTATAGAGAAATTCATGAGATGCTAGAGACTTGGCCAAACATCTATTCTAGTACTGGCCTAACGGATACTATTATTTGGAGGAAGCCCTAATGGGAATTGTCATTAAGCAAAGTATTAGATCCTCCATTATTGCCTACTTAGGCGT
>DLQN01000015.1:34155-38835 GCA_002477595.1 Roseivirga sp. UBA7431 | reverse complement strand
AATCGCTTGGTCAAAAGTAAACCTGACCTTTTGATCATTGACGAAAATATCGAAACCGAAACCATCAATACCAGCCATACGCACAGTGTCTTCTGGCTTGATTGTCATTCGCTTGTAAAAGGTGCAATAACTCAAAAGATCCTTGTGATGATCCGCATTCATATGATCAACAATGCTCACTTCTCCTTCCCCATGAAAAGGATTTTTGAATAGAAAGTCTGAAACTTCCAGCCAATGTATTGCCCCAAAGCCTCCAATAAATCTGATGGCAATCGGACGTAGGCGATAGAAGGAAAAGTTATGCGTATTCCCATATGCCTTTGACTTTGGGAAGTGACGATAATAGCGTTCGCTGACATCTTTTTCATCCGTTATAGCTTCCATATTTCCGATAACAGTGAGTCTGCCATTGGCCTGCACGTCTGTGTTTTCTGAAATCACAGTGATAGAACAGCGGTTATCATGGAGTATATTCTTGGTGTGCTCCGCAATGGTTGAGATAAGAATCACAGGCATGCCCTCACCATCGAGACAGTAAGGAACAACAGAGCCAAAAGGGAATCCGCCCAATTTTAAAGACAGGGTAGAAAGGATTCCAAAGTCTTTTGTGTTTAATAAGTTTCTTGCATCATCAATGGATTCTTGCATCATCAGCTTATTCAAAGGGCTAAAAAAAGAGATTGCACTCAAACCTAGCTATACCAGGGTCAAGTGCAATCTCCTCAAATTTAGTGAACCTATGGCTTACTTATTCTTAATCTTTTCACCCCGAACAGGAGAGTAGTCCTTCTTTAACTCACCGTTAACAAGGATCTCTGCAAAGTAGCTTTTAGCACCTGTAGCATTAATCATATTCTCCAAGTCCTTTACTTCAGTTTTTTCACTGTCTGCTATTATCAGGAACACGAGGCTCTAAAATATGACATTAAAAACGAAAATTATTTGCTGATCATTGAAATTAGCCTAGCCATCAGTGCGTTGCAAGCCATATAATTTTTGAATCAACTGGTGTAATTTCTCGTTTCGAACACCCTTAATAATCCCTATCTTCCCGATATGTCTCAGTATAAAGTCGCAGTTATTCAAGCTGCTCCCGTCTTATTCGATTTAGCAGCTACACTTGATAAAGTGGAAAGCCTAGTCGCTGAAGCGAAGGAAAAGCAGGTGCGACTGATTTTGTTCCCTGAAGCCTTTATCTCTGCTTATCCTCGTGGACTCAGTTTTGGAACAGTGGTCGGTAGTCGTAAGGATGAGGGGCGAAAACTTTGGCAACGCTATTGGGATTCTTCCATCACCGAAGGTGACGCGTCCTGCGACAGACTCGGCCAAATGGCCAAGGATGCCAATGCCTTCTTGGTGATAGGTGTCAACGAAAAAGATGCGACTTCTGGAACGCTCTATTGCAGCATGTTCTACTTCAGTCCTGAAGGTGAATTTGTCGGGAAGCACAGAAAAATTAAGCCTACAGCCCAAGAAAGAGTGATTTGGGGCGAGGATGACGGAAGTACGTTGTCCTGTTTTGACACAGTTTTAGGAAAGATAGGCGGACTTATCTGTTGGGAGAACTATATGCCTTTGGCCCGGATGTCTATGTATCAAAAGGGCGTTCAAGTCTATTTGGCACCTACAGCCGACAACCGAGACGGCTGGCAACAGACCATGCGGCACATTGCCTTAGAAGGCAGGTGCTTCGTGTTGGGCAGTAATCAATTTGTCACCAAAGCCATGTATCCCGATGACCTGCCAGGCGGTGTTGATTTAGAAGATCAGCCGGAGGTAATGGCCAATGGAGGTTCTGTAATTGTGGACCCTTTGGGTAATGTAATCGCAGGTCCATTATGGGGAGAAGAAGGAATTTTGACCGCTGACATTGATTTGGGTCAGGTCATACAAAGTAAGCTGGACTTTGATCCGATAGGTCACTATCATCGTCCTGATATATTTGAATTTAAAGTGAATAAGCAACCAGGTATTAAAAAGGTTGAATAAAAATATTATTCGTCACTGCGATCCTGATGTTGTATCAGGAGAAGCAGTCTCCCAAAATGATTAGGAGATTGCTTAGTACCTCGCAATGACAAGCAGCTCACAACTCTACACGCTATGAAAAACAGAAGTCTCTTTACCCTTTTAGGCTTGATCATCAGTCTAGGTACGATATCCGCCCAAAGCGATTACTTCTACGCGCCAAATGCGCGTTTCGATGAGAAGATCCCAACACCGGAAGAATACCTTGGCTATCCGATTGGTACGTTACATACGCGTCACGATGCGATAGTCGGTTATATGAGAGAGTTGGCTAGGCTTTCGGATAGAGCCGTGCTGGACACCATAGGAGAGACCTATGAGCATCGACAGTTGGTGGTCTTGAAAGTGACTTCCCCAGAAAACCATAGCAATCTGGAGCAGATTAGACAAGATCACCTGAAGCTGGTTGACCCAAACCAGTCATTAGAAGACTATAATGACATGAAGTCTATCGTATTGCTGGGCTATAACGTTCACGGCAATGAGCCTTCCAGTTCGGAAGCGGCTTTGTTGACGGCTTACTATTATGTGGCAGGCATGAGTGCGGAGGTAACGAACGCGTTAAATGATGCCGTTTTACTGATCGACCCAGCCTTCAACCCTGATGGTAGAGACAGACACAGTACTTGGGCGAATAGCTTTAAGGGCGAGCCAATGGTTTCTGATCCTATCGATGCTGAGCACAACGAAATGTGGCCGCGTGGACGTACGAACCACTACTGGTTCGACCTAAACAGAGACTGGCTGCCTTTGGCACATGTAGAATCTCAATCGCGTATCGATTTCTACCACAAATGGTATCCGAATGTGGTGACTGACTTCCATGAAATGGGAACGAATTCGACTTACTTCTTCGAGCCCACAAAACCTTTTGGTTCTGAAAACCCAGTAGTGCCCCGCGATAACTATGATGGTTTGAATAACCTCTTCGCAGGATATTTCCACGAAGCGCTAGACGAAATTGGATCGCTTTACTTTACCAAAGAGCAATACGACAACAGTTACCCGGGTTACGGATCGACTTACCCAGACATTCATGGAGCTTTAGGCCTTGTTTTCGAGCAGGCGAGTTCAAGAGGGCACTTGCAAGACTCTCGTATGGGGAAAGTGGCCTTCGCTTTTACCATTAAGAATCACTTGACTTCCAGTATGGCGACTGTTCGTGCGGCAGTAGGCGAGAAGGAGACTTTGTTGAAGCATATGGAGAACTACTTCAATTCTGCGCTAGACGAAGGCAAGAAAGCCGGTGGAGGCTGGGTCTTTGGTGACCAAACGGATGACGGTAGAAATGGCGAGTTCATCGATCTATTGAATCGTCATAAAATTGAGACCATTCAACTGAATGAGGCCATTACGCTCGGTGATAAGGAGTTTAAGGCAGGCAATGCTTTCTATGTGCCCAATGCGCAAAAGCAATACCGCATGGTGCGCACCATGTTTGAGCAGGTGACCAATTTTTACGACAGTATCTTCTATGATGCCTCTTCTTGGACAGTCGCTTTGACCTATAATATGCCTTATGAGCGGTATACTGGTAAGGCAGCCTTAGAAGGAAGGACGATTGACGAGAACTTCAGTGGGTCGACTTATGAAAGTGTGCCAAAGTCTAATTATGCCTACCTGATTGAGTGGGATGAATACTATGCGCCAAAAGCCTTGCATTACCTGTTAGAGAAAGGGCTTTATGTGAATGCGGCTTTCAAACCTTTTGGTATTGAAACGAATGACGGGGTCAAAGACTTCGGTTATGGCACCCTGATGATTCCTGTGAGCAGGCAAGAGATGAATGCCAACACGGTGCATGGTTTAGTGGAAGAAGCCACAGATATGGCTGGAATACGCGCCTACTCGGTGAAGACAGGCTATAGCACCAGCGGCATCGACTTAGGGAGTGGAAGCTTCCAAACGATCAGACAGCCAAAAGCAGTAATGCTCATCGGTGGAAACGTCAGTAGCGGAGAAGCTGGAGAGATTTGGCATTTGCTAGACACGAAAATCGGCATGCCGGTAACCAAAGTAATGACCGACAATGTCGGTCGCATCGATTGGGCGAAATACAATACTTTGATTTTACCTTCGGCCAACTATAGCGGATTGGGCGAAAGCACCATCAACCGTATGAAGCAATGGGTGAGAGAAGGCGGAACCGTGATTACCTTGCGCAGCGCAACCAGCTGGGCGATCAGCTCCAAGTTTGTCAATGAAAAGTTTGCTGAAAAGCCAGAAAGAGATACGCCAGAGCGCATGGACTATGTGACCTCTAGTGAGTATAGAGGTTCTAACTCCATTGGTGGCTCTATGTATATGACGGATGTGGACATTACGCATCCACTGGCCTTTGGTTATACGCAGCGTGACTTACCGGTCTATCGCAACCATTCCATCTTTATGGCACCGAGCGAAGACCCGTTTAGCACGGTGGTGAAGTACAAAGCCAACCCACTCTTGAGTGGTTATGTAAACAGCACCAACCTTGAAAAACTAGGAGGGACTGCCTCACTGATTGCAAGTGGTATTGGCAGGGGCAACGTCATTATGTTTGTGGACAACCCGAACTTTAGGGGCATGTGGTATGGCACCAATAAACTGTTCTTTAATGCGCTGTTCTTAGGGGATAAGTTTTAGGAGAACGTTATGTATCAGTCATATTTA
>DLQN01000015.1:0-34061 GCA_002477595.1 Roseivirga sp. UBA7431 | reverse complement strand
CCTTAGTCGTAAGGTTTAAGGGGAAAGGGAGATTTAGTGTTCGGTAGGGAGTATTGCGTATTGCGTAGTACGTATTGAGTAACGGGTGGAGGAGACGTTGGCTTTTGAATAGATCGATCCGACCGATTTGTAAGGAAGCACAGATCGGTCGGATCGGTGCTTAATTCAGTTTGAGGTTTTGTTAATCCGTGCTGCTATATGAGGGAGGAGGGATGTGCTCAGTGAAACCCATATCAGTGTCCTCGTTAAGAGAGACTAATGGCGTGGAATGATGTTCTGGATTATTTATCCCTTACTAGAGATATCATTATCCTCAAATTTATTGTGGATCAGCAGGATTAAAAACCCAAATAATACAGCTCCTATGATTAAGGCATTGTTTACTATTCCTTCGGTCGAAAAGGAGATTTTAATCAATATGGTAGAGATTATGAATCCAGAGTTTCTAATGATTTTGTGAAACTTATCCGAGTAAAAAAAGGAGGACAATAAGAGTAACACATCAACGATGATTAGAATGGTAAAGAACTCATCGAAAAAGATATTGTTGATGTTTTTAAAAGCCAGGGTTCCGTTGCCATAATCACTTACCGTTGTGTTTGCCCAAACTGACAAGGTGTATATCGCCAGTATGATTAAAATAGGAACTAATAATGTGGCAATAATTTTTTTAAGCTTAATGAACGTATGAATGTTGCTTCCCTGCTCTTGTAGTGACTCTTTATCTGAGTATTCCCTTTTGGGAATATTTTGGTAGAAGAAATAGATGATGATAAATAGGGCGAGTGATGTTACCGTATCATAGGTGAATTGTAGGTCGCTCTTCGATTGAAACCACTTTGAGGTAAGTTCTAAATTTGAAATGTCCTTGAATACTCGTCTGATGACAATCAGAGTAATGATTTCATACTGTTTCCCTATATAGAATGAAATTGATTTGGGTAGAAAAAAGATGAGCAGATATACCTCGTAGACGAGAATAAATGAAAAGGGGGTATAAATGGCTGCAATAGGGTTTGTAAGTAGCTTCGATTCGATATGAATGATATCATTGTTGGCTAACAGTATTAATATCAAATGGGCTAAGTAGCTGATGATCGCGATAGAAAGAATTACTCTCTCACTGCGTTCCTTGACCTTAAGTGAAAGCACTTTGTCAAAAACTCTATTTATCATCAGATCTTTTTTCATTTTCTCGTTGAACCGAACGTTCCTTTTCCACTTTTATGCACGTTATACGGCTAGGGGTGAACAATCATTAAGTCCAAGTAACGGGCAAAACATGCTGTGCACATCTTTTGTTATTTTTTTTTTAAAAACGCATAGCGTCTACGTCACTCTTAATCAGAGTCTTCCGAAGGAGACTCTGAGAGATGCTTGGTGAAACCCACATCAGTGTCCTCGTTGAGAGACACTGATGGCGGGGAAAAGCGTAGCGGGGGAGAATGGCTGCTGCTGTGTTGTCCTCCCTTGAGGCAGAGTGCCCGTACGCTTGCGCAGAAGCTTCACCGCATTAGCTTTAGCGGTTGTGAAGCGAAGGCGCAAGGGCGGAGGGAGAAGCTTCAGAGCAGGTGCATATATTGATTTGTTGTTGGGCTAATCCTATTGTTTCCTTACACTCCAGATTTCGTGGATTGGATCTCCTTTACTAGAGAAACCTGTATGCGTCCAGTCTCCATCCACCAGCTCAAAATTGAAGGATAAGCTCAATCCAGCTTTGGCATTGTCTTTAGAGAAGAACTCAATATTCTCAGTGTATTTACCATCGATAGTCGTGTAAGTTCCGCCACCGGTGCCACTGAACTGCTTAGTTTCTGTATTGTAAGCGATCCACTGAAAACGAGTACCCGATAAGATCTTCATTGTTTTTCTAGGCCTGCTTGTATCGCGTGCTTCGGTATTACCATTTCTTACGCGACCTGACATTAACCAAGCGCCTTGTAAGTTTCCTGGCGTGCCATTGTCCAGTCTTTTCAACTGCATATCACTACCCACAATTTGCATCTCATTGTCCGTAATCTGAACCTTAAAGACTGATTCCATACCCACTGTTTCAGGATTCATTGAGTTAAACTCTACGATTTCTGTCATGGTATTTCCTTCTAACTTCCAAGTACCCCCATTGGTGCCAAGAAATTTTCCAGTAGCGTTATCATAGGTACTTATCACCTGATAACCATCAGCGAAAATCACCACGCTTTTCAGTTTGTCTCCGTTTTCGGCAGTTGAAAAGGTTTCCCACGCGCCAATAACACTTTGGGCATTAAGGCCGAAGGACAGGAAAGAACAGAGGAGTAATACGATTAATTTTTTCATGGCTTGATGCAGTAATGATTAAACAGGTGAGAAGTTACTACTAGTTTGACCCCCTGCAAAATGGCGAGTTCTTTTTACAACTGAGGATCAGGTGATAATGAAGGCTTAGGCTTGACGCAGAATCTTTTCCATCTTCCTGCCTTTGGCCAATTCATCCACCAACTTGTCCATATATCTTCCTTTTTTGGTCAATGGGGTTTCGATGTTTTCAATCCTGTAACCACAAATCATCCCCTTAATTAAATGCGCATTTGGATTCAATTTTGCCTGTGCAAAGAAGGCCTCAAAAGTTACTTTTTCGTCAAGCAGTTGTTGCAGTTTTTTGGCATTAATACCCGTCAACCATTCTATGACTTGATGTAGCTCTTCTTCGGTTCTTTCATTCCTTACAATTCTATCGACATAGTGAGGATATACGGAGGCGAAGATCATGTTCGCGATTCGGGCATCATGTTCTGGTGTAGTTGTCATAGCATTTGAATTGATGTAAAAATCACTTTTACACCTATGAAGAAAAGAAATTAAGGCTATATCCACAAGTAGAGGAGCTACCGTGCGATCTTCATTTAAGGGAGACAGGTTTCTTGTTCATCTAGATTAATCGACTGATATAAGGATGCAGAGATGGCTTGGAAGAACTTGAATATTCTATCGGCTCTTACTATCAGTATCTAATAAAAAAGCCCCAACGCTCGTGAGGGCTTCATTCTCAATACTATATACTAGGTGCTAACTAAGCTTCCGATTCTTTTTAAGTTGACCAGAATAATAATTACAATCTCGATTTTCAATTCTCATGCTTGTCACTCGACTGCTTTTTTACCGCTTTCTCATTCTTTCCATAAAACGCGTATTCTTCTTCTAGAAAACTCATATAGGACTGACCAGTTGCATAGTCGATATTGTCACCATATAACACTAAGATCCCTTCCAGTGGCTCATCATATGGGTTAAAGATCACATGCTTCATGTATGGCGCAACAAAAACACTCATGCCTGGCTTTAATTCAATCTCTTCATCTCCTATGAGTCCTTTCCCTCTTCCTTTAGTGATGATGAATAGATTGGGCACTTGACTTTTATCCAAGCCACGGTCTGCATTGGCAGCTTCTTCTGGACCTATGCTAAACCAAGCGATTCGTTTGTCCTTCATGGTATAAAGTGATACTATTTCAGCACCATGACTCGGCAAAGAACCACCTCTGCTAAACTGAGTAACTTCTACAGCATCCTTTTTCCAGAAATGCTCCAAGGCCATATAGGCTATGGCAGTAGCTTCTTGGTCTGACGTAAAGCCTTCCATGTCTTCAATATCCATGGCGACCACATCTGCAGGAGTGGATTTAGCTGATGCTGTACTTGCTGTCCAAATCTTCTCATTGACCTTGTCTAAAGTTTCTCGGTCTGCAAGTCTGAAGTACCAAGTGGGCTGAGCTGGTTTTCCCTGAATTATAGTAACCTCATTCGGGCCATAGTTGTGAAAGGTATATTGCTTTTGCTTGCCCATGGCATAGCCTTCTTCTTTACGGGCAACAGTGACTGCCCACCATTCTTCCGCTACCTTGATGCCGAAGTTTGAATTCATTGCCATAGGGTCAGCCTTGTAGCTTTCTGCAAAACTTACGAGTATATCTTGTGTTGATTTTTGAGCTAGACCGGATTGGCTCTGTACGAAAAGCCCGAAAGTAAGCGCTACCAATAGCGCTCTCGAATAAATGTAATTTTTCATGATTTGAATTTTTGTTTGAAATGCTTTTGCTTCATTGACGGGCGCTAGGAGCAAAAGGAGGCATGAAAAGGTGAGCTTGTGGTGAAATCAGCTCATTTGTGGTGAATGAGATGATTAGGTAAAGTTTTTGGTCTTCTTTAACATATTCAACAAGTCAGATTTAAAAGAAGACGACACCGGAATGGGTTGTGAGATATGATTCAAGTGGAGCTGGGTTTGACTCCCCCCTTTGATAGACCTGACATTGAATAAATTGATCATATACGATCGGTGACAGCGAGCAATCCATTTGGCATTTACTCCCTCTAAAACCGCACTCATGGTTGCCCTTACGAGAGTCTTCTGAATGGATTGATTCGTCACATAATATAATTCAACATAATTATCCTGAGACTTAGCATACAGAAAGTCTTCTAACGCAATAAAGATGTGTTCATTGTTGCCTTGTCCTTGGAACCGAAGTAGTGCCTTATGGTCTACAGCGGTATCTCTATTAATCAGCACTTGTTCGTACTGAAACTTTAGTGAGTTGTAGCGAAAGTAGAAAAACAGGCCGGTGATGGGTAAGATGAGTACGCTCCCTATATTCAGAATGAAATCTAGTGCGCTAGACCATGAGAAGTCATGCCATTCGCCTAGGTAGTTGTATAATAAAAAGTTGGTCAGTCCTAAGATGAATATCAGCCACACTGACCAAGCAATGATGTTTATTGTGCTCAGGCGCTTTACGAAGAGTGGTTTTAAAAAGAATTCATTGAGTCCTGCAACGATACTGGTTGCAACCATAAACGAGGACAGCATACCAAGAAACTCTAGTGTGTAGGTATGATTGGGATTATAATTAGAAACCCCAAAAGGAAGGAAAACTGCAATGAACAAGTATAAGAAGGTACCTAGGGTTATGCTGTTAGCCCATTTGTACTTACTTGTAATAAAAAATGAAAAGGTAGTTTGCGTCTGTTCCAATACCTCAAATTACTTTGTTGCGCTTACAATTCAAATTGAATAGTTCCGCAATAAAAAAGCCTTGACTCTCGTCAGGGCTTTACTTTCAATACTTTATACGCAATACTAGGTACTCCTTAAGCTTTCGCTGCGATGGCTTCATCTAGTTTGCTAGTCAATACGTTCTTCGGTACAGCACCAATTACGCTATCAACTACTTCACCATTTTTGAAATATAGCAATGCTGGAATAGATCTGATTCCGTATTTCACAGAGATATCTTGGTTCGCATCAACGTCAACTTTTCCAACAACTGCTGTTTCGCTGTATTCTCCAGCAATTTCTTCTACTACAGGACCTACCATTCTACATGGTCCACACCAAGCTGCCCAAAAGTCAACTAATACTGGTTTGTCAGAGTTCAACACTAATTCTTCGAAGTTGCTCTCGTTAATTTCTAATGCATTTGCCATTATCTCTATTATTTATGCTTTGATTTTATTTCTAATTCTCTCAATGACATCAAAAGTAATTAAAAAGTTCCGAACAGATGTTGGAACAAATTACACTTTTCCTCTAGGCTGTAATTAAACGAGCGCCATCGGTATACTGCTTCAGCCCTTCTATCAATTTATTGTTTGGCTCAACTTTCACCTTCCTTGCAAATAGCTCAACGGTAAGGTTTTCAGCACGATCCACTAGCTCTACTTTCAAGTCTGTATTACCTTGATTGGCCTCAGTTAACTTTAAAATGTTTTCAATCAATTCTTGATCGACCAGCTTAGCGTCTAGTTTAATATGAATTCCTTTTCCACGCTTCTCTCTTAATTCACTTAAAAGTGACATCGTATAAGTCTGAAGCTCCCAATCTTCTGGTGTAGGGTTAATGCTAGGGTTTTCACGAATCTCTTTCTGCTTACGCCAATTGATTTCTACTCTACCGTTGATGAATAGAAACTCGCCTGGTCTTAAATATTGGGCATGGTTGATATACTTTTCACCCATTAAAAACAGTTCTACGGCACCGTTATAGTCTTCAACGCTTACTACGGCATACGGCTTACCATTCTTAGTTTGCCCATTTCTAACGCTATTGACAATGCCACCAATAGAGATGTCTTGATTTGGAAACTTGTTAATGTCGTTGATTGGCTTGCAGAAGCTATCTAATTCTATTTCGAATTGATCTAAAGGGTGCCCAGAGATGTAAAAGCCAACGATTTCTTTCTCGCGCTTAAGCTTCTCCATTTGGCTGAAAGGCTCCATGTCTGCTACACTTGGTAAAGGAGTCGCTACGTTACTGTCTCCACCAAAAAGAGATACTTGCGCAGCATCTTTCTCCGCTTGCTTGGCATTCGCATAGCGGATCACTTTCTCTATCAGGGTCTGCTCTGATTCTGGAGCCCACAAGTACTGCTTGCGATGGTAATGCTCGAAGCAATCGAAGCCACCGGCTTGTGCGAGTGATTCAAAATTTCGTTTATTAACAGTTTTGAGGTTAATGCGCTCCGCGAAGTCGAAGACATTCGGATAGTGTCCGTTCTCTTTTCGTTCACGGATAATTTCTTCAATGGCTGCTTCACCAGCCCCTTTAACTGCACCCATACCAAAGCGGATTTCACCCTTGGCATTTACTGTAAACTTGTAGTTGGATTCATTGACATCTGGGCCTAAAACAGGAACGCCCATTCGCTTGCACTCTTCCATAAAGAAGGTGACCTGCTTGATGTCATTCATGTTGTTACTCAGCACAGAAGCCATGTATTCGGCAGGGTAGTGGGCCTTTAAATAGGCAGTTTGGAAGGCGATATAAGCATAACAAGTGGAGTGAGACTTATTAAAGGCATAGGACGCGAAGGCTTCCCAGTCACGCCAAATTTTTTCGAGTTTATCTTCTGCATGTCCTTTGGCCTTTGCCTGATCGACAAATTTTGGCTTCATCTTATCCAAAACCTCACGCTGCTTCTTACCCATGGCCTTACGCAGCACATCAGCTTCACCTTTGGTGAAATCAGCGAGTTTTTGGGATAGCAGCATGACTTGCTCCTGATAGACTGTAATGCCGTAGGTCTCAGAAAGGTACTCTTCCATATCATCCAAGTCATAGGAGATCGGCTCATCTCCATGCTTTCTTCGAATGAAGGAAGGGATGTATTCGAGCGGTCCTGGACGATACAACGCGTTCATTGCAATGAGATCGGCAAACTCAGTTGGTTTGAGTTCCTTCATATACTTCTGCATCCCTGCAGATTCATATTGGAATATCCCGACCGTTTCGCCTCGCTGGAATAACTCGTAGGTTTTGGTGTCGTCTAGTGGGAAATCGTCCGGTACAAGATCGACATCATGTTTTTCTTTAACGGTCTTGACGGCATCTTTGATCAAAGTCAAAGTTTTCAAACCCAAGAAGTCCATTTTTAGCAGGCCAGCGTCTTCAACTACAGCATTGTCAAACTGTGTACACCACATGTCTGAATCTTTTGCTGTCGCAACAGGGGCGTAATTGGTAATGTCGTCAGGGGTAATAATTACACCACAGGCGTGAATCCCTACATTCCTTACGGAACCCTCAAGTACGCGAGCTTGGTTAATCACTTTACTCTCAGCAGAATTACCAGCTGCAATCTTCTTCAGCTCATTGGCTAAAGGGATTTGCTCGGACCTGATTTTAGATTTTAGTTCTTGATCACTGAGGGAGAAGAGTTTGGCGAGTTTAATGTCCGGAACCAGTTTGGCAATTCTATCCGCATCGGGGAGAGGGAGCTCCATGACGCGTGCAGTATCTCGAATCGAGGACTTAGCCGCCATGGTACCATACGTGATGATTTGAGCCACTTGGTTCTTGCCATACTTTTCGATGACATAATCGATGACTTTTTGACGACCTTCATCATCAAAGTCAATATCAATATCTGGTAATGATACACGATCTGGATTCAAGAAACGCTCAAAAAGGAGATCGTACTTGATGGGATCAACATTTGTGATGTTAATACAATAAGCCACCACCGAACCCGCTGCCGAACCACGACCGGGCCCAACTGAAACGCCCATTTCGGTTGCCTTATTGGTGAAATCTTGGACAATCAAGAAGTAACCAGGATAGCCTGTATTCTTAATTGTTGCTAGCTCAAAGTCAAGCCGTTCTTTAATGTCATCAGTGATTTCGCCATAGCGTCTTTTGGCTCCTTCATAGGCTAGGTGCCTCAAATAGTCATTCTCGCCACGCACACCGCCATCGGCTTCATCTTCAGTATTGATGAACTCATCGGGGATATCAAATTTTGGAAGCAGGACTTCTCTGGCCAGTTGGTATTCTTCTACCTTCTCAACTATTTCATTTGTGTTAGAGATGGCTTCTGGAATATCGGAGAATAGTTTCTTCATCTCCTCCGATGTCTTCATGTAGAACTCATCATTCGGGAAGCCATAACGAAATTCTCTACCGCGCTTGCCTATGTATTTTTTCGGCTTGCTAATCGATTCAGCATCTTTTACGCAGAGCAAGACATCATGCGCGACAGACTGTTCTTTTCGTGTGTAGTAGGTGTTATTGGCTGCGATCGGTTTTACATCATACTTCTTACAGTATTGTAAAATGATCTGATTGACGTGATCTTCTTCTGCGATCCCATGACGATTAATTTCTGCGTAGAAATCATCTCCAAATTGCTCTTTCCACCAGACAAAGGCTTCTTCAGCCTGAGTTTCTCCAATGTTCAAGATTTTGAAAGGCACTTCACCCCAAAGCCCACCTGATGTTACAATTAGATCGTCCTTGTACTTAAGAAGGTCATTCTTATCAATCCTTGGAACATAGTAGAAGCCTTCAGTAAAAGCGATGGACGATAGCTTAACCAGGTTGTGATATCCTTTTTTATTCTTTGCGAGGATGACGGTTTGAAAACCGTTGTCCTGTACTTTTTTATTTGTTCGGTCAGCACAGATGTTAAATTCACACCCAACGATAGGCTTGATGCCAGCCGCTAGTGCAGAGCTCACAAATTGAAAGGCACCCATCATGTTGCCGTGATCCGTCAAAGCCACAGCGGGCATGCCTAATTCCTTCGCAGTATTGACGATTTCAGGAATCTTAGATACTGCCTGAAGGATGGAAAATTGTGAGTGCACATGCAGGTGTGAGAAGGGTATTTCTTCTAATGCTGTTAGTGCTTCTGAATCTATTTTTGACTTACCTGTACCGGAATTCTCCTCGTTCTCAATCGCAAAATTTGCTGCGTCTAATTCAGGAGCTTCGTAAACTACTTCAGAGAGTTTTAGTGAAGGGTCATGAGGAATGACGCTTTCCATGATTAAGCCAAAGAAACATTTAGCTGTAGCATCTACATCATAGGCTGCATCGTGTGCATCTCCAAAGGGTACACCGAAGAGCTTGGTGTGTAATTCGGTGAGCGTAGGCCATTTAAATTGCCCGCCACGACCACCTGGTATTGCACAAAAATTAGTAGCTACTAATTTTGTGTCTAAAGGGGTAAGATCTTCTAATTCGTTCTTTAATTCAGCTCTTAAATACTCAGCGCCAACAATGTTGTAATCGAACTCTACATTATGACCTACTCCTGAAGTAGCTCGATCAATATCTTCTTTGAACTCGGCAAGTACCTCTTTGAGGTCATGCCCTTCAGCTAAGGCACGCTCTGTAGTAATACCATGTATTTGAGCGGAGTTATAAGGAATCGTGAAGCCTTCAGGTTTTACGATTAAGTTCTTAGCGGCAACTAATTTACCGTTAGGTTCGTGAAGCTGCCATGCGATTTGAACGAGTCTCGGCCAATTATCAAAATCAGTTAAGGGAGCTTTGTAATTCTGTGGTAAACCAGTGGTTTCAGTATCAAATATCAGATACATAAGTACTTAGATAGATTTGTTGATTTTGGGCCTCGATTAGTCAACTAAAGTAAAGAAAACCCACCAAAATTACCCGCTTGTTTTAACAATTATCAGGTGGTATAAAAACTGTCTTTAAACCTTGGTCTTAATCCTTATATTGAGCCAAACCTATTTATGTAACATGAAACATTCAATCCGATTATTACTGTGCCTTTTCTTTGTGATGGGCTATGATGCTTATGCTCAAATTCCTCACCCGAGAGAAACATTTGGTCATGAAGTAGGAGCCGATTACAAGTTAGCTGATTATGATCAAATGCTTGCGTACTATGAAAAATTAGCGGCATCTACTGATCGTGTTCAAATGATTGAAATTGGGAAGTCTTCAATGGGCCGACCAGTGAAGTTAGTCTTCATATCCAATAAGGAAAACATGAAGCAGTTGGACAGATGGAAAGAAATTTCTGAAAAACTCGCAAGGGCCGAAATCACCGAAGAAGAAGCTAGAAAACTCTCTAAAGAAGGAAAAGCCATTGTTTGGTTTGATGGAGGAATGCATGCTACAGAACGTGCACATGCTCAAATGACATCAGAGTTAATGTGGAAGATTGCTTCCGAAGAGTCTGATGAAATGCAGAAGATCAGAGACGAGGTAATCACTTTAGTAGTGCCAGTCATAAATCCTGATGGCGTTGATATTGTTGTCGATTGGTACAGAAAGACCCTCGGCACTCCATTCGAAAGTTCTGGGCCTCCTGTATTGTATCAAAAGTATGTAGGTCATGACAACAACAGAGATTGGTTCATGAATAACATGCAGGAAACGAAAGTAATCACCAATGTTTTGTACAATGAGTGGTATCCGCAGATTATTCATAATCACCATCAAACTGCACCAAGGTGGGCGATGATCTTTTTACCGCCATTTCGTAGTCCGGTTAATCCGCAGATTCACCCTGGAATTACTACTTCCGTGAACCTCGTTGGGACAGCCATGGCGCAACGCTTTGCCATGGAAAAAAAGCCTGGTGTGATTGCTAATGTAGGATTTAGCATGTTTTGGAATGGAGGAATGCGAACGGCTCCTTACTATCATAATCAGATTGGTATTTTGACAGAGGTGGCACAGCCTTCGCCAACGCCAACGATGTACGACCCAAAGGATAAGCCAGAGAGCATCAGAGGTTTACCTTCTAACGGTTCTGAGATATTCTATCCTTACCCATTTGAAGGAGGAGAGGTTAAGTTTCGAGATGCGGTTGAATATATGATCACTGCGTCAATGGCAGTGCTTGATTTGGCAGCCGATAAAAAAGATGAATTCCTTTATAATATCTACAGCATGGGCCGAGATGCCATTACCAATGCTAATGGAAAAGGAGCATTCGCCTATGTGATTCCAAAAGATCAATACAACCCATCGGAAGCCATCAACTTAACAAACGTGTTGATGCAAGGTGGATTGAAGGCGCATAGAGCAACAGAAGCTTTCAGTGCTAATGGTAAAAACTATGAGGCTGGTTCAATCATATTTTATGGTGCTCAGTCTTTCAGACCTTACTTAGCTGATTTAATGGAGGTGCAAGAATACCCTGATCAGTTTTTATACCCAGGAGGCCCACCCCAACCACCTTATGATTTAGCAGGTTGGACTTTGCCGATTCAGATGGGCGTCACTGTTGATAGGATTGAGCAGGATTTTATGGCTAGCGTTGATCCAATTAAGGAGAAAATGACTTTTGATGCAGGTACTGTATCTGGTAATGCGCGCTACGGTTATGTGCTTTCTAATAAAGATAATCAAAGTGCGACTGCAATAAACAGATTGCAGAAGGCTGGTTATACCGTGAGTCAATTCACAACAAACGAAGAAGGTGTTGAAGCAGGTTCCTTTTTGATTAGGACAAAAAGAGGCTTAGATGCCAATATTAAACAATTGAGTGATGATTTGGGATTGGATTTTTCAGGTATAGCTAAAAAACCTTCTGCGGAATATAATGAGCTGAGAAAAGTTAAAATTGGAATATATAAGTCTTGGCAAGCCAATATGGATGAAGGCTGGAGCAGGTGGATGTTAGAGCAATTTGAGTTTGACCTAGATACACTACATAATGAGGACATTAAAAGTGGCAATTTGAGTCAGTATACCGCTATCATAATGCCGGATCAAAGACCGTCTGGCATCATGAATGGTAATTCAGCCAGAAGAGCTCCTGAGAAGTTTGTAGGAGGAATTGGTAAAGAAGGTGTTGCTGCCTTAGACGCTTATGCTACTGCAGGTGGAGCCATTATCTTTTACGATAAAGCAAGCGATTTTGCAATTGAGCAATTCAACTTACCAGTTAAAAACGTAACGGCTGGAATTGAACCTAATGACTTCTTTATCCCTGGTTCTTTGGTGCGGATGGATGTTGATAATACGAATAGGTTGGCAATAGGAATGCCAGCGGAAGCTTCTGCCTCATTTAACCAAAGCCGTGCCTTCAAAATTGATGCAAATGCTCCAGGCGTTATGGAAGTAGCGAAGTATGCTGGAGAAAACATTTTGTTGAGTGGATGGGCCTTAGGTGAGGAGACTCATTTGGCAAATACATCTGCAATGGTGCATGCAAAGCGTGGCTCTGGAGATTTAGTCATGTTTGCTTTCCGACCACAATTTAGAGGGCAATCAAGAGGTACTTACCGAATGATTTTTAACGCAATCTTTATGGGTGCTGAGAAAAACAAAAACCCGCTTTCTGATAAAAAATAATATTCCGTTTGAATAGATAAAACAGAAAAGGCCTTCCAATTGGAAGGCCTTTTCTGTTTTTATATGCTACAAGTTTGGATTAGGTAATGACCAATAATGCCACTTTTACCAACAGTACCGAGATGACAAGGATTAGAATATCGGTCTTTCTCTCCTGAGCAATATCTGCCGATAACCAAGATTTGAATTTGTTCATTCTTGAAGCGGAAACTGGCACTGTTTCTAACTTTAGATTTGTGTTCTCAAACCTTCTTGTAGCTCCCTTGTAAAGGAATGATTTGTTTCTTCTCGTGTTAAGAAAGGATTGGTTTGAACTGTGCGTACTGAATGATCCTGATGATGAAATTGCTCCCATAATTTTATATTTAAATGCTACCTACTCTTACGGGGCTTGATTAAGTAAGTTTCATTTATCATAGTAAAACTTTTTGAAATGATAGTAAAACTATTACCTGCTTCAATTCACAGACTCTAGAAGCTACTGAGTGCTTGGTTAGTGTGGTGCTAAAGCCATCTCGGCCTCTTCAACAGCGACAGTACCATTGTCCTTAATTGAGTGGAGCGTGACAGTCTTTAGCTCATTGATGAGCAGTGGGTCATACTTTGCAGCCACGCGTACATAGTTTTCGGTAAAACCATGCATCATGCCATCTACAATATCATCCTCGAAAAGGACTGTTCGTGTAGTGCCTAATTGTGACTCGTAGAATTGCCTTCTCTTCTTCTCCGATAAAATTCGGAGCATCTTGGATCGTTTTTGACGTTCTTTCAATGGAATAGCGTCATCCATTTCTGCTGCAGTCGTGTTTGCTCTTTCCGAATAAGTAAAAACGTGTAGGTAGGAGATGTCTAATTCGTTCAAGAAGTTATAAGTCTCTAGAAAATCTTCATGCGTTTCTCCAGGAAAGCCTACAATTACATCAACTCCAATACAGCAGTCTGGCATGAGATGTTTGATCTTATTGACTCTGTCTTCATAAAGTTCACGCAAATATCTTCTGCGCATGGCGCGAAGTATTTTGTTGTTACCCGACTGTAAGGGTATGTGGAAGTGAGGCACAAACCGATCAGAATGACTTGTGTATTCGATAATTTCGTTCGTCAATAAGTTGGGCTCAATAGAAGAGATACGAATCCTATCAATACCTTCGACTTTGTCAATGGCTTTGACAAGGTCAACGAATCGTTCTTCACGCTTTCCTTCTACAATGCCAAAGTCACCAATATTTACACCCGTTAATACAACCTCTTTGACATCGGTGGCAGCAATCTCATTGGCTGACTTGATAATGTTCTCTATGGTGTCACTTCGGCTTTTGCCCCGGGCTAGGGGAATAGTACAGAAAGCGCAATGGTAATTACAACCATCTTGAACCTTTAAGAAGGTTCTAGTTCTATCATTAATAGAATAAGCATTATTGAACGCTTTAGCTTCTTTAACTTCGGAGGCAAGCACTCTGGCTTCAGGGGTTTTGACAAAACCATCAAGCAGTTCTAATAACCTGAACTTCTCGGCAGCCCCTAGAACTGCATCAACACCTTTAATTTCAGAGATTTCCTTTGGTTTTAGTTGTGCATAGCAACCAATGATTGCCACATAACCTTCGGGGTTAATTTTTTGTGCCTCTTTGACTATCTTCTTACACTTTTTGTCAGCGTTCTCGGTGACGCTACACGTGTTTATGATAAAGATGTCTGGTGAATCTGAGAATGGGACTTTCGTGTAGCCCTTCTCCTCAAAACCTCTGGCAATAGTAGAGGTTTCGGAGAAATTCAGTTTACAACCGAGGGTATAGAAAGCTACTTTCTTCATTTGATGATTCACGGAGCGCAAATTTAGAAAAAAATAGTCCTTTTGTATCTCTTTCTGTTAAACCTTCTACTTTTTAAAAGGCATGCCCTTGAGTACTGTTTGACCTAATATTTACGCTGTATTTTTCAATTTTTTGTAAAACCTAAGTTTTAAGAGAGAAAAATTGATTGATTTTAGTTTCGATCACGTAATTCTGTTAATTTTGCTCTCAAAGTAAACCCAAACAATCAACAAGACATGTCTAATCAACGCCAACGCG
This sequence comes from Roseivirga sp. UBA7431, assembly GCA_002477595.1. Lineage (GTDB taxonomy): Bacteria > Bacteroidota > Bacteroidia > Cytophagales > Cyclobacteriaceae > Roseivirga. Next base: position 19,396 of record DLQN01000015.1, on the reverse strand, counting down.
CACTAAACGTAGTTCAGAACAGGACTACAGATAGAGTTATTGCGCCATCTGATAAAATTTCGGATTTTTTTGCTAAGGATGTTTTTAACTTGGACAAGATGCGTTCCGCACTTGCACCAGACACATTTAAGAAAGTACAAAGCGCCATTGACAAGGGTAGAAAAATTGATATGGAGACGGCTAATCAAATAGCGTCAGCCGTTAAAACATGGGCCACATCAAAAGGCATTACACATTACACGCACTGGTTTCAGCCATTGACAGGTTCCACTGCTGAAAAGCATGATTCTTTTTTCGATGCTCAGAAAGGCGTAGAGATACTCAAAGGTTCTGCATTGATTCAACAAGAGCCAGATGCTTCCTCTTTCCCAAATGGTGGTATCCGCTCGACTTTCGAAGCTAGAGGATACACTGCATGGGATCCAAGTTCTCCAATTTTCATCTGGGGACGTACACTTTGTATTCCGACAATCTTCGTTTCATATACTGGTGAGGCATTAGATTATAAAGCACCGTTGCTGAAGGCTGTCGAAGCTGTAGACAAAGCGGCCACTAAGGTTTGTCAAATGTTTGACAGAAATGTCAACAGAGTAAGTGCTTCGTTAGGAGTTGAGCAAGAGTACTTTGTAGTAGATAGAGCACTATACAATGCCCGACCTGATTTGGTAATGGCGGGTAGAACTGTTTTTGGTCACCATCCAGCAAGAGGTCAGCAGTTAGATGATCACTACTTCGGATCAATCCCAAGTAGAGTGTATAACTACATGAAAGACTTTGAGATTGAGTGTTTGAAATTGGGTATCCCTGTTTCAACCCGTCACAACGAAGTGGCCCCATCTCAATTTGAAGTAGCGCCACTTTTTGAGGACATTAACGTAGCAACTGACCATAACTCCTTAATGATGGACATAATGGACCGTGTTGCGGAGAGACATTCTTTAAAAGTTCTCTTTCACGAGAAGCCATTTGCTGGTTTGAATGGAAGTGGAAAGCATAACAACTGGTCTTTGATTACTTCTACAGGAATCAATGTGTTTCAGCCTAGCTCTAGCGCTAGAGAAAACCTGCAATTCTTAACATTCTTGGTGAACACAGTAAAGGCGATTCATGACAATGCGGGACTATTAAGAGCTAGTATTGCAACAGCAGGTAATGACCATAGGTTAGGGGCAAATGAAGCACCTCCAGCAATTATGTCTGTGTTCTTAGGTTCACAACTGACTTCAGTATTAAACGAACTGGAAAGTAACGGTAACCTCAAGGTTGATAAAGGGGATAACATGTATATGAAATTGGGTATCGATAAGATTCCTGAAATCATCCTGGATAATACAGATAGAAATAGAACGTCTCCTTTTGCCTTTACAGGTAATAAGTTTGAATTCCGAGCGGTAGGCTCTGATCAGAATGTTGCGGAGCCAATGACTGTCTTGAATCTAATCATGGCGAAGCAATTGAAAGAATTTCATGCTGCTGTGACGAAATTGTCTAGCAAGGGTGAGGATAAGAAAATCGCAATAGTAAATGTGTTGAGAGATTATATCAAATCTTCTAAAGCAGTACGTTTCGAAGGAGATGGTTATTCTCAGGATTGGGCTGATGAAGCAGCTAAAAGAGGCTTGCCTAATATAAAAGATTCAGTTAGGGCCTTAAATGCATATGTATCTAAGGAATCGAAAGAAGTATTTGAAGAGTTTCACGTAATGTCTGGTCTCGAGTTAGATGCTAGGCACGAAATTAAGCTTGAGAATTACATTATGAAAATTCAGATTGAGGCTAGGTTAATAAGTGAGTTGGGTATGACACAGGTTGTTCCTGCTGCGCTCAAATACCAGAATAAGCTCATGGACAATGCCAAAGGCTTAGCTGAATTTGGATTGGATAATTCTCATGTAAAGTCAGTGCTTGAAAAGGTGAATAAGCATGTTGGTATTATACAGTCACAGATTTTGGCTATGAATGTTGAAAGAGGTGATGTAAACTTAATTGAGGAAACTCAAGACAAGGCTCAGGCTTACTGTGATAGAATTAAGACTAAGTACTTTGATAAGATCAGAGAGTCAGTAGATAAACTAGAGGTTACACTAGATGACGAAGATTGGCCTCTATTGAAGTATAGAGAAATGTTATTTTTGAGATAATTCTTCAGAAAGACAATAGAATTGAAACCACTCTGCTATCAGAGTGGTTTTTTTGTTTAGCTTCAATAAAACCTCAATAATATGGGTAAGTGGCGTAAGAGAATGAGAATTGGGTGTTTATCCACCTTTGTACTGTTTATTGTTCTGAGTCAGGTTGTCAGTGGATGTGTGAGTTTTACCATGTCTGATGCCAAAGTGGACAAATACTTTGAATCTGAGACTAATAAACCAATAAGTAAGTTTTATGAAGTGGATGGTTACGCCATGCACTACATGTATCAGGACATGGGGGAAGACGCAAGTCTGGTCTTTGTGCATGGTACTCCTGGATCATGGGATGCTTTCATTTCTTATTTCAAAGAAGATACGCTGACTGATCGGGCGAATATTGTTTCACCAGATAGACCAGGTTTTGGTAAATCTAGTTATGGAAAACCAATAAGGTCCTTAGAAGAACAATCGGCTCTGCTCAAGCCAATGCTTGAAGCCATACCAGCCCCTAGGGTACTTATTGGGCATTCATTGGGTGGCCCAGTAGTGGCTAGGATGGCAATGGATTACCCAGAATTAGTAGATGGTATTATTATGCTTGCACCAGCTTTAGCCCCTGCACTTGAGCCGAATGAGGATTGGTTTAGAATACCGATGCGCTGGCCTGTGATAGGAGCACTCGCACCAAAGATTTTCCGAATTTCAAACGAGGAGTTAGTCTTTCTAGATGAAGAGCTCGAGCTTATGCTTCCGCTTTGGAAAGACCTCACCATGCCTAGTATGGTCATTCAAGGAGGGAAAGATATGTTAGTGGATCCTGGGAATGCCGCTTTTGCAGATAGCATGTTGGTGAATGCACCGAAAGACATTGTTTTCTTAGAGGAAAGCAATCACTTTATCCCTTGGAGTAATAGTGACTTGGTCAAAAAGAAAATTCTTGAAATGCTAAAGCAAATAAAAGGGGATACTTTAAGGTAATTTTTCAATCTCCTTTAGGAGTGAATCGGCCTCGGCAGTTTTTAAATCACTCGCTTTTCTATCCGTATGTGATAATTTGTAGGCTTCGCCTATCATTTTCTCATACTTTTCTTGAAGCTTTTCCTTTTCTGACTTTTTGCTGAACCAACCCATAGTTATCTGTTTTTATCTTAACCTTAAAACCGACCGATTGTTCGTCTTAGTGAGAGAGATAAACCTTAAAGTTCTTCAATTAGCTCTCCGTTCTCATAAACTTCAATTTTGATAACCCTTCCCTGACGTGAGAACACTTTCCATACTCCAGTGCGCACTCCTTGAACAAGCTCTCCCTCGGTAACTTTTCTGCCTTTTGTATCGAAGAAAGTCCAAGTGCCAGTAGGGTATCCATTTTCATAATTTCCTGAAGAGAAGGAGTTTCCATCAGCATAGAAATTAGTGACTACGCCATTTCCTGCTTTTAAGTCACCAGTTTCAATGACTTTACCTTTATCCGTAGTGAACGAAGATATTTCCATCAACTTACCTTTGACCCAAGTCTCTTCTTTCATTGGCGTACCTGATACATGGAAGTAGCCCCATAAACCATCTTTTTCGCCATTAACATAGGAACCGATTGATTCTAATTTTCCATTAAAATAATAGACAAACCATTGGCCAACCTCTTGATCAAGCTTATAATTCCCTTCGCTAATTAAAGTGCCTGAGTCATTAAAGAACTTCCAATTGCCTGTGCGTTTATCAATGTTGAAAGCACCAAATTGGTTAATCATTCCATTTTCATGGTAGAGTTTCCATGGCCCCGTCTTCAGTCCTAGATTATAATCACCTTCCATCATTTTAGCACCGTTCTCATAGTATTGAACGAAAATGCTATCCATTAAGCCAAGTCGATAGAATGACTTTGATTCTATCTTTCTGTTTGGATACCAGCTGGTAGCTTCACCAACCGGCTTATCATCTATGTATGTGATTTCAGAGGCAATTCGTCCGTTGAAATGAAAACTTTCCCACTTCCCTGTTTTGTTGCCATTGTTATAGAATTCTACTGCGGACATCTTTTTTGGCATGAAAAAGTATTCCCACTTACCGTCTCTGAGACCATTGATGAACATCCCTTCTTCTATCACAAACCCATCGTAGTCATATTTCTTCCAACTCCCGTTTAACAGACCTTTTGTATAGAATGCGTCTATTGTTTTAGTCCCATACTCATCGAGCGCTGAATAAGGCCCATCAAGCTCTCCATTCTTGTATTGAGATACAACTGCCTTGTTACCATTTATGAAATAGGATATCCATTCTCCTGTTTTTAGTCCGTTTTCAAAGTTACCATTGTCAAGTAAAGCTTTGTCACGGGTATAGGATTTCCATTCACCTTCGAGCTGATTGCCTGCAAAGTTAGCCCTAACCGACAAGGCACCATTCGGATGGAAAAGGATATAGGGGCCAGCTATTGTGTCTGCTTCATAGAATAAGCGTGCTCTCTCGAGTTTGTTGATATAGACTAACCAAAGCCCATTTCTTTTCCCGTCTCTGTAGGCACCCGTATGAAAATATGAGCTATCTGAGTTGTAGACAGACCAAGTTCCTGATCTTTTTCCCTCGGTATATTCTCCTTTTGTGGTGAATGACTCATCGTCTTTTGGGAACAACAATTCATAGTCATTCTCTTGAGCGAGTGATATGTTTAGCGTAAATAGGCTTAATACGAAGCAAAGTAGTAGTCTTTTGTTAGTCATATTCTATCTGATGCTTGGTTGAGACACTGGCTAAATCCCAAATATTGAGCCAATTAAACCTTTCTAAATAATTCTTTGAAGCATTCAGTTCCTAAACGCTCAAACTCTTCAATTTGATTCAAATTATATGATTTGATTATTTTAATTGCTTCTTTTTCTTGGTAAATCTTAGTCAATTCACTCAGTTGATTTTTCGTTATCTCCATAGACTGTTCTGTGGCTATGTCCGATTCCCAAATGTTGTCGAACCATAGTAAGATAAAATCTTTATCGACTAATTGAACGAGTTGCTGGGTATAGGTTTCTTTTGGTGTCCCTTTAAGAATTAAGCTAAAAGAGAAAAAATTGGCATACCAAATCACTGAACGAAAGCTAAATGCATGCTCTTGCCCTAGGGAAGCAGGGAAGTCTATGACCTGAAAAGGAAATCCTTTATGGTTATTCCCTTTACTTACCTTGAAGGTTGTTTTGCCAATTTTGTCAGGGAAGTTGTACGCATTTTGGTCAATAAGTCCTGATAGCGTTTGCTGAAATCGATAGAGTAATTTATTAATCTGATCATCCACTTCATTCTTAAGCAGAAAGCTTTCAGGATCGGAAATATATTGTTTCTGCTTATCGGACAACATTGTTTACCAGCGAATCAAAGATGAAGCCCAGGTAAACCCACTACCGAATGCTGCTAGGCAAATTAAATCACCCTCCTTTATTTTACCTTTTTCCCATGCCTCGCTCATGGCTATAGGAATAGAAGCAGCTGTGGTGTTACCGTAATGCATGATATTGTTAAAGACCTTTTCGTCAGGAAGCTTAAATTGCTTCTGTACAAAGTTGCTGATCCGGAGATTAGCTTGGTGGGGGATCAGTAGGTCAATGTCTTCTTTGGTGTATCCGTTTTGCTCTAAGGCTTCATTGATTACTTCTGAAAACCTTACAACCGCATGCTTGAAAACTGTATTTCCATTCATCGTAAGGTTGAAGGTCTTTCCATCAAGCAATTCTTTCGACAGCCTCGTTTTTCGACTTGACCCTGGATCACGTACATATAGATCTTCGGCAAAATCGCCATCGGCATGTAGATGAGTTGAAAGCACGCCTCTGTCTTCATCTGTCGCTTGAAGCACGGCTGCACCAGCGCCATCTGCAAAGATTACCGAGCTAGAACGACCTTCATCAGACTTATCTAGTGCTGAAGATTGGATTTCTGAACCGACAACTAGAATGTTCTTATACATCCCGGTCTTAATAAATTGGTCAGCTATGGAAAGCGCATAAATAAAGCCTGAGCAAGCATTCCGTATATCTAATGCACCAATGCCCTGAAGTCCGAGCTCTCGTTGAAGAAGTACTCCAGCGCCAGGGAAGAAGTAATCAGGTGTAATGGTAGCAAAGACAATGAAGTCAATCTCTTTGACATCGAGCTTAGCCCTTTCAAGTGCCATCTTGCACGCCTTAGTCGCCATATTGGAAACAGTATCTTTTTCAGGATCGAACCACCTTCTTTCCTCGATACCAGTTCTTTCAACTATCCATTCATTGGTAGTATTCATTACTTTTTCCAAATCAGCATTGGTCACTATATTTTCGGGAACATAGTGTCCAACTCCAATAATCCTTGATTTCTTCACGCTTTCGGCTTTAAGTTCTCGTGTTAGCTCATATCCATTTCCATAGGGAGGCTCGCTTAACATGTATTGCGGTCGAAGTTAGAGAATTCTTAACAATTCAGATCGCTCAGGTTTAGTAATGATAAAGTTAGATGTCGGGCTAATTGAAAATTTATGTAACCTGTTTCTTAAGTCTGCGTAACAGTCATGATAGAGTTTTTTCAACGAATGAGAAATTACAGTCTTTATAGTCTGGTTTTAGCCGGACTTGTGTGTTTAGTTAGTTGTGGGGATGAGAAGCAGAAGCTATCTGTAGATCAGGTAATCCAAAAAACGATTGAACGTCACGGAGGAGAAAAGTATGATAATATGGAAGTTGAATTTGACTTTCGTAAGCGTCATTTTAGAGCAAAAATCAGCAGCGGGCAATATGTCTATGAGCGAACCTTTAGAGGCACTGAGGGATTGGTAACCGATGTTTGGTCAAATGACAAGTTCAAACGAATGATTGATCAAAAGGAAATTAAGCTTGATCAACAAAACCTTCGGACCTATCGCACAGCCACCAACTCAGTAATATATTTTGCGTTACTTCCTTTCCATCTAGATGACCCAGTAGTCAATCGTCAATTGATGAGGTCCGTAGAGATTAAAGGCAAGACTTATTATAAAGTTGAAATGACTTATGATGAAAATGCCGGAGGTGAGGATTTCGAAAACGTCTATGTGTATTGGATCAATAAGGATGACTTCACAATAGACTATTTAGCCTATAGTTTTAATATCAATGGCGGAGGAGTTCGGTTTCGAGAAGCTTATAATCAAAGAGATGTTAATGGTATTCGTTTTCAAGACTATAGAAATTACACCATTGACAAAGACTTCCCTGCGCAAGAGTTAGACTACGCTTTTCAGACTGATCAGCTCAAATTACTTTCAGAAATCGTATTAGATAACGTTAAGGTAAGCTTAGCTGAATAAGGTCAGGTTTCCAAACTGGTTGGCAGGAGGTATATTTTTCCATAAAGTTTCATTATTGAAATTGGGGTCCGAAAGCTTCGGGTTTATGGTATGCTGAAAAATATGCTGCTCGCTGTACGGCTTTATAAATTCATGAATGCTATCAGATGTATTGGATTCATTGAGCCACTCTAGCATTAAATCTTCATTCAAAATGGCAGGCATTCTGTCGCTTGCTTTCCTCACCTCAGTAGATGCAGGTGTAGTAATCATCATAAACGTATGCACAACCTCACCTGATTCAGTTTCAAATGAATCCCAAAGACCAGCAATGCCGAAAGGAACATTATTCTCTAGGTGGAAACGGTAGGGGACTTTCTCTTTTTTAGCAATTTCTTTCCAGTTATAAAAACTATCCGCCACAATGACACATCGTTGTAATTGCAGTGGCTTTCTAAGGCTTGGTTTAGTCCGTATGTCCTCAACAGGTGCATATAATAACTTGTCACTCACACCACGGCTTTTTGAGAAGGATGGATTGGTACCCCAATAGAAATACGACAAGTTTTCTGGGTCTTCACTCGTAATTACTGGAAGTAAATGACTCGGTTGGGCATTGAAAGTGGGAAGGTATTGATCTGTTACTTCTATATGGAAATGATCAGCGATTAACTGGCCTTGAGAAGCAATAGAGTAGTTGATTTGCATGTAATAATTTTTAAGGAAGTTACTTTATGTTGGGTAAAAAAGCTAATTCAAAATGTGGTCAAATTGTCAATGTGGTTGAACTACAATCGTTTGTAAGAACATGTTCAAAATGGTAGTGCAGAATAGCATGTCTTAAATTTGAATATAGAGCGATTTAAAACTATTTTTGGGGCTCAAATTTTAGAGAGATTTATGGCTGAAATTGTTAGAATGCCGAAGATGAGTGATACCATGGAAGAAGGTGTTATCGCTATTTGGCATAAAAAAGTAGGAGATAAGGTTGATTCGGGAGAGTTGATGGCCGAGATAGAAACGGACAAAGCAACGATGGATTATGAGTCTTACAACGAAGGAACGGTGATTTATTTAGGTGCTGAAGAAGGAGATTCAGTTAAAGTAGATGGTATTCTAGCCATTGTCGGAGACGCAGGAGAAGACTTTCAAGCTTTGTTGAATGGGAGTGCAACCGCCACAAGTGAACCAAAAGAAGAAGTTGAAGCATCGGCCTCAACCCCAATCGCGGCTGATACTAGTGAAAAGATAGATACAAGCAGCATTAATGCTGAAGTTGTAAGAATGCCAAAAATGAGTGATACCATGGAAGAAGGTACCATCTCGGCATGGCATAAGAAAGTAGGAGATAATGTGGAGTCAGGTGAATTAATGGCCGATGTAGATACAGATAAGGCCACTATGGAATACGAGTCTTACAATGATGGCACAGTGCTTTACTTAGGTGCTGCGGAAGGAGAAGCTGTCAAAGTAGACGGAATCCTAGCGATTGTTGGAGAGCAAGGTGCTGATTTTGAAGCATTGATCAAGGCAGAAGCGCAAGGAACTAGTGACGATGCGCCTGCCGCTGAACCGGCAAGTGCTGCACCAGAGGCAAGTGCACCATCTGCGGTTGCTCCTGCACCTGCTCCAGTGACATCCAGCGCATCTAATGGTAGAGTAAAAGCCTCACCATTAGCAAAAAGATTGGCTTCTGATAAGGGAATCGATATTAGTCAAGTACCTGGTAGCGGAGAGGGTGGACGAATTGTAAAAAGAGATGTAGAAGGTTTTGTACCTGCAGCAGCTCAAGCTGCACCGACCTCGGCTCCTGCAACAGAACAAGCGGCTCCTATTCAATTGCCAACTGTAGTAGGTGAGGAAAGCTTTGTAGATGTGAAACTGAGTCAAATGCGCAAAGTAATTGCCAGAAGACTAGGGGAGAGTAAGTTTGCTGCTCCACACTTCTATCTAACCATGGAAATAAACATGGATAAGGCTATTGAAGCGCGCAAGAGTATGAATGAGGTGTCTCCAGTCAAAATATCATACAACGATATGGTGATTAAGGCGGCAGCCGTTGCACTAAGAAAACACCCAGGAGTAAACTCATCTTGGTTAGAAGACAGGATTAGAACCAACCACCATGTTCATATTGGTGTCGCAGTAGCCGTAGAAGAAGGACTTTTAGTCCCTGTGGTTAAGTTTGCAGATAACAAACAATTGTCTCATATCTCAGCTGAGGTAAAGGACCTTGGAGGCAAAGCGAAGAGCAAGAAATTGCAACCGCAAGAAATGGAAGGTAATACTTTCACTATTTCCAACCTGGGAATGTTTGGTATTGAGGAATTCACAGCCATCATTAATCCACCAGATGCTTGTATCATGGCCGTTGGAGGAATCAAACAGACTGCAATCGTTAAAGATGGTCAGTTGGCTATTGGTAATATCATGAAAGTTACCATGTCATGCGACCATAGAGTAGTTGATGGAGCTGTTGGCTCTGCCTTCCTGCAGACCTTCAAGTCATTGCTAGAAGATCCTGTGAGGATTTTGGTTTAAAACAAAGCATATCAAAGCCCCGTAGTCATACGGGACTTTGTTTTTAAAAGACATTACAAAAATGACTAAGATAAGATCAACCACAGTACTAGCAGTGAAGCATAATGGTTCAGTATCTATCGGTGCAGATGGCCAAGCGACAATGGGCAATACAATTGCCAAAAGCAATGTAAAGAAGATTAGAAAGCTTCAGGAAGGTAAAATCGTCACTGGATTTGCTGGCTCAACAGCAGATGCTTTTACGCTGTTAGAAAGGTTTGACGAGAAGTTAAACGCCTATGGAGGAAACATGAAAAGAGCGGCCATTGAATTGGCCAAAGATTGGAGGATGGACCGCTACTTGAGAAAACTGGAGTCCATGCTGATTGTTGCAGATAAAGATGACATACTCATATTATCTGGTACCGGTGATGTGTTAGAGCCAGATAATGGTATTGCTGCAATAGGTTCGGGGAGTATGTATGCCCAAGCTGCCGCCCAAGCATTACTACAGCATGCGACTCATCTAGATAGTAAACAAATTGTAGAAGAGAGTCTTAAAATAGCCGCAGACATATGTATCTATACCAATCACAATTTGATTATAGAGAGAATTTCGTAATTTTGTATAAGGAAGAAAGGTTCGAACCAACTTCTTAACCACCAACCTTCATAAGCTAAAATACACCGTTGAAGTGAGAGTATGGTCTCTCCAATTGTTTTACAAAGCATGAAGAATTTCAAATATATTATATTCTCTTTAATTGTATTGCTAGGGTTTTCCTGTGCAGAAGCACCGATATCTACGGCCTATCGTGAAGTAAGTGAAGGCAGACTTCTGTTAGGGGCTACTGTGCACCTAGGATGAAGTAGTGGAGAATGCTGCTTTGGCTATTAAAGACGGTTTTGTAACCCTTCTGGCTGGAGATGCAATGGAGAAAATTGACTTGACAAAATTCCAAGTCGATCGCTTAGGTCCTGAATATCATATTTACCCATTCAAAAAAGCAGAAGTTGCTAATTCAGGAATTGTTCTCACCAGAGCAAATGCAGAACCTATTAATATTGCTATTCGAGATCAAGAGGTAGAGCGATGTATAACTATAGGTTGTGATGCTCAACTATTAATTTGCTATGGAAGTATTGAAGATATGTCAAAGTTCAGAGTAGACTTTGTATTAGTGGGGGACGAAAAGGTTAAAATTTTAAGGCAAAGCGATTATTCGAAATCCGTTATTTCCAAAAAGAATTAAGGTTTAACAACTACTTACTATATAAGCGTCCAATCTCTTAGGTTGGATGTTTTTTTATATAGAAGTATTAATGACTTCCCAAATGATTTTACCTGTATGTATCAGGTCTTCATTCGTCATGTTAATTGGTGGGGCTAGTCGGAAACTCTCTGGGCACGACAAGAACCAAAACGTAATGATCCCTTCTTCTAAACACTTGAGGACAATTTTTTGTACCGTTTCTGGAGACTCGAATTCTACAGCAAACATTAAACCTTTCCGTCTTATTTCTTTAATACTTGGGTGATTGATATGCTTTTCTAAGAGTGCTCCTTTGGCTTCAATACCTTCGATAAGGTGCTCTTCTTGAATTACTTTTAAGTTGGCTAATGCGGCAGCGCAGTTGACTGGGTGGCCACCAAAGGTAGTAATATGACCTAGCATAGGGCTGTGAGTTAATAAGTCCATCTGGAGCTTATCGCTGACAAAAGCGCCAATGGGCATACCGCCACCGAATGCCTTTGCGATAGTCAAAATATCAGGGATAACATCAAAGTGTTCGAAAGCAAAGAGTTTACCTGTTCTACCAAAACCAGTCTGTATTTCGTCAAAGATTAATTGTGCGCCCACCGCTGTACAGCGCTGTCGCAGTTGCTTCAAGTAATTTTCTGAAGGTATTCTTACACCAGCATCTCCTTGAATGGGCTCTATAATAACAGCAGCTGTTTTGTCAGTGATTTGAGATAGATCCAGAGTATTATTGAATTCAATAAACTTAACACCTGGTAAAAGCGGTCGATAGGCATTTTTCTTAACCTCGTTGCCTGATACACTCAGGGCTCCGTGTGTACTACCGTGATAGGATTTCTTACAAGCGATAAGTTCAGTCCTTCCTGTAATACGCTTGGCTAATTTTAGTGCACCTTCATTTGCTTCTGCACCGCTATTAACAAAGTAACAAGAGTTTAGAGTGGAGGGAAGGAGTTTAGTCAATTCTAAGGCTAGCTGATTTTGTGGGTTTTGAATAAACTCACCATAAGCCATTACATGCATGTATTTATCAACTTGCTGCTTAATAGCATCAACTACCTTGGGATGGCGGTGCCCTATATTAGAAACAGCAATACCTGAAATTAAGTCAAAGTACTTTTTGCCTGATTGATCAAAAATATATGAGCCCTCCGCATGACTTACCTCCAACTGAAGTGGATGGGGTGAGGTCTGGGCTAAGTGTGTTAAGAATGTCTCTGAAGCTGAAGGCATATGCGAAATTAATGAAGATATGCTTATTCAAATGCCTTGATCTGTTAGTTTTGATGAATGATCAGCCAACAGCCCTTAATTAGGTCCGAAAACCAACTTGTTGTGGGTTGTTTGTTGCTGTTGATCTTCTCTTTTTTTTATCAACTCGGCATATACCCACTCTTTTTGGAAGAACCAAGAAGAGGACTCATTGCCTTAGAAATGATATTTCAAGATAACCTTTGGGTGCCCACCCAAACGGGAGACTTGTATTTTAGGAAACCACCTGTATATAACTGGGTGTTGATCGCTTCCTACAAGTTTTTTGGAGGTTATACAGAGTTTGCCACACGTTTCTTTTCTGTCTTTAGTCATTTGCTGCTTTCACTAATAACTTTTCTTTTTACTCGAAAGTACCTAGGTCATTTGACAGCAGTTTTTGTAGCGATGAGCCTATTGGTAGCAGCTGATATCCTCGTTTACTTCAGTACACTCGGTGAGATCGATTTGTTCTATGCTTTGATCACAGCCATTCCAATCTTCGCTACTTATCACTACGGAGAAAAAGGAGCATACTGGAAGCTCTTTTTGGTGGTATACCTCTTTACAGCCATAGGGTTTTTAACGAAAGGATTGACTTCACTGCCTTATGCGGCTATTACTCTTCTGGTTTATTTCATTCATAAGCGACAGTTCAAAGCGCTTCTTAAAGTACCTCACTTTGCGGGGATAGGCCTTTTTGCAATCATAGTAGGCGGATACTTCTATATGTATAGTCAATATCAGGACGTAGGCAGTTGGTGGACGACATTGTTTGCTGAGTCAGCAGATAAAGCAACTAATGGCGGACTCGTCAAATGGTTGGGACACCTTGTATCATTTCCACTTGATACGATTAAGAATATTTTGCCTGCAGGATTATTGATTCCAGTACTCTTTAGGAAAGACATTTTAAAAGTACTGAAGAAGGACCCGGTGGTTTGGTATGCTGTTTTAGTCTTTGTGTTCAATTTCTTAGTGTATTGGTTTTCAACAGAAGCTAAGTCAAGATATATCTATCCCTTATTTCCATTTTTGATTATCCCTTTGGTCTATGTTGCTTTTCAATCTAGTGTAATGCTTTGGAAGAAGGTGCTTAAAATTATGGCCTTAGTATTTGTTGGGCTTTTTGCCTTAGTGCCTTTGGTGGGTTTTTTTCCAGGACAATTAGCGGTGGTTACGAATTTGAACCTCATACTATCAATTGTATTGATTTTAGTGCTGATGCTAGGCTATATGTTTTTATCAAAACATGTTAGGCCGTACCTTGTCATTATAGCTGTGATGGCAATCCTCAAGTTTGGCTTTTCTTGCATCTTACCCGTAACTAGGGTATTGAATACTGGTGCGGCTGAAGACAGGAGCTTGGGCTATGAAATAGCTGAATTGACGCAAGACCAACCGCTCTATCGATATGGAGATCTTCGCATGTCGCTCACCATTGTTTTTTATATTGAAGCTACTAGGGAAGAAGTATTATATCAAAAGTCAGAATACGAACCTGGATTTTACTTCTGTTATGCCAGAGACTTTCCGAAAAACATGGATTATGTTCAGCATAGTGAGTTTTCTTATTCGGGGGAACCCGTCTTTCTAATAGAAATAAAAAAGCCCTAATCTTTCGAAAAGGGCTTCATTCAATAGTTATGTTATTCTATTTTCTTGCAATAGCTCTTTGAGCCGCTTTCACTATGTTAGCCGCATCGATACCATACTTGGTCATCAATTCAGCTGGCTTACCACTTTCTCCAAATGAATCGTTCACCGCAACCATTTCTAACGGTGCTGGGTGATTCAATGCGAGTGTTTGAGCAACGCTGTCTCCAAGGCCACCATTCATTTGATGCTCTTCGGCAGTGACGACACATCCAGTTTTAGCAACTGATGCTAAGATCGCTTCTGTATCTAGCGGTTTGATTGTGTGAATGTTAATCACCTCTACACTAATCCCTTGCTCTGCCAATACAGCTTCAGCTTCAATCGCTTCCCACACCAAGTGACCTGTTGCGAAGATCGTCACGTCAGTACCTTCGATTAATTTTATGGCTTTACCTATCTCGAACTTCTGATCAGCAGGAGTGAAGATAGGGACAGAAGGTCTTCCGAACCTTAAGTATACTGGGCCATGGTAATCGGCAATAGCAATGGTTGCTGCTTTGGTTTGATTATAATCGCAAGGATTAATGACTACCATGTTGGGTAGCATTTTCATCATACCGATGTCTTCAAGAATCTGATGAGTTGCACCATCTTCACCGAGGGTTAGTCCAGCATGCGAAGCACAAATCTTCACATTCTTCTCAGAATAAGCAATTGACTGTCTGATTTGATCATATACACGACCAGTTGAGAAGTTAGCGAAAGTACCAGAGAAAGGAATTTTGCCTCCAATCGTTAAGCCTGCAGCGATACCCATCATGTTGGCTTCTGCAATACCAATTTGGAAAAATCTTTCAGGGTTCTCTTTAATGAACTCCTGCATTTTCAGTGATCCAACAAGGTCGGCACATAGTGCAACTACATTGGGATTAGTTCTACCGAGTTCAGCTAAACCAGCACCAAAACCAGACCGCGTGTCTTTCTTTTCTGTATAAGTAATTTTAGTCATCGTTTCTAGTTTAGTAGTCTCCCAAAGTTTCTTCCAATTGACCTAGTGCATCAGCAAGTTGCTCATCATTTGGCGCAACACCGTGCCACTTGTGCGTACCGACCATAAAGTCAACGCCATAGCCCATGTCAGTGGTCATCAAGTTCAAGATAGGTTTACCTTGACCCGTTAACTTCTTAGCTTCTTCGAGGCTAGAGACTATGGAAGCCATGTCATTGCCATTGCTTTCAATCACTGTCCATCCAAAGGCTTCAAACTTCGCTTTAATATTCCCTAGTGACATTACTTCTTCTGTAGGGCCATCAATTTGCTGACCGTTAAAGTCAACAGTAGCAATGAGGTTATCAACTTTGCAGTGAGCAGCATACATAGCCGCTTCCCAAACTTGACCTTCCTCTAATTCTCCATCACCCATTAAGGCGTAAATGAGGTTTTTGTCACCATTTAACTTCTTGGCCTGAGCAGCACCACAAGCAACGGAAAGTCCTTGCCCAAGTGATCCTGAAGCAATCCGAATACCTTCTAAACCTTCTTCAGTAGCTGGGTGCCCTTGAAGGCGAGAATTGATCTTTCTGAATGTAGCTAATTCTGAAACTTCAAAATAGCCAGCCCTTGCCAGTACGCTGTACCAAACTGGAGATATGTGTCCATTAGAAAGGAAAAAGAGGTCTTCGCCTTTGCCATCCATATCAAATCCGTCTTTACGGTTCATGGCATGGAAATAAAGGGCTACTAAAAAGTCGGTACAGCCAAGTGAGCCACCTGGGTGGCCTGAGTTGACTGCATGAACCATACGCACAATATCACGTCTAACTTGTGAAGCGATGCGCTCAAGTTCTGCTGTTGTTGGTTTACTCACTATTAAAAATTATAAGGTTGTGATTTAATCTAATATCTGGGCAGTGTGATCTTTAGTTTTCACCTTGGCTACAATCTCTTCGATCACACCTTCGCCATTGATTACAAATGTAGTTCTTGCGGTGCCCATATACGTCTTTCCATACATAGATTTTTCAACCCAAGTGCCGTATTGTTCATGAATGCTTTTGTCTTCGTCCGCAATAAGAGGGAAAGGAAGGTCATATTTAGCAATGAAATTGAGGTGCTTTTTTGGCGAGTCAGAGCTGATGCCAACGACCGCGTATCCTGCTGTTAGCAGTGCATCATAATTATCTCTTAGGTTACATGATTGTGCAGTACACCCCGGAGTATTGTCTTTAGGGTAAAAGTAAAGCACGAGTTTTTTACCACTGAAGTCTGAAAGTTTGATAGGATTGCTGTCTTGGTCGATGCCCTCAAATGCTGGAGCTTTGTCGCCTACTTGTAAAGCCATATGTTATTCTAATTTTAGTTTTAACAATGATTCGTTGCCGGCATTATCTGCCACCTTCAATTCAAACTCACCAATGAGAGGTTTGTTTTTATCTAATCGTTCAGACCAGATTAAACTTCTTTTTGGTTCATATTTCATGAGTATCCACTCACCATTCAACTTGGCTTCGAAACTATTAATTCCAGATAGATTATCTCTAATGGTTAGGGTAATTCTTTCGTTTTTCACACTACGCTTCTCAATAACAGGAGCTACATCGTCTTTTAGCAAAGTGAACTTGCCAAAGCTTGAGAAGCTAAATGCGAACTTTCCTTCATCATATTTCCCACCAACAAAGCCTGGGTATTTAGGGTTTTTGATGCTATAGACATGGTATTTTTCAATGTCCTCATATGCTGCTATCGGAGTGAACTCTGCATACACCGAACCTTTTAGCGGATAACGATCCTGATCTACTTCCAATACTTCCATTTGAGCCTCATCAATAAAATGGCGCGCACGGATATATACTGTATCGAATAGCGCATTCTTTGAGAACCTCAAAGAGTAAGTATCGCTCAGGTAAGAGTGCTCATTAGCCGCAGGAATTCGGTCGGTAAACTGTAAGGATTCTGTTCCACCATTGTTGAAGGTCACTTCCTGAGGAAGAAATTTTCTTAAGTCTATGAGGTATACATTTGATAGATCATTGTGGTAGGTGGGTTCAGCGATGAACGATCCCTTTTGGTTATAAAGGGTGATGTTGTTGTTAACCGAATCCTTCGGTTGGAAAATCATTAGGGTATTGTCTTGCACATAAGTGCTTCTTTTGGTGGGTATTTCACTCTGGATCACTTCACTTTTTTCTATTCCTTTCAAAGTCAGCGCTACTGTACTCGTATTGCCAAAGGCATCTTGCAACTTCATGCCAATTTTTTTGATTTCCTGCGGTGCTACAAAGATGAAACCATCATTGACTTTCGCATCATAAAATTCAAGCGTGTTTCCATCATCGACATAGAGCTTGTTATATCTGATTCTAGACTCTTTTTGCGCCTGATAATTGGTGTGGATGAGGATGTCCTTTTGTGTAGAAAAATTGATGGAGTCGATGTTTTGACTGAAATAGAGTTGGTCATTGACGGTGACGTCAATCAAGGGAACTCCGTTCTTGTTAGTAGCACCATTAAGCTGGTCGTAAGCATAAATTTCGAGCCCAATTTTGCCTGAGACTTCAATAGTATCTGTTATTACATATGAACCATTTTTCTTGATTAACGGGAATTCAAATCGACCGAATTGGCCTTTAACTCTGGCATCCATATCCATGGCTTTTAGCGCCACACTTTGAACTGCAGGAGCGATGTCGTCTTCAATTTGTGTGAACTTGCTAATCCGAAGCGGATCTAATACTTCTTGATTAAGCCCTCTAATTTCAAAGTGTAAGTGTGGGCCAGTAGAAGAACCTGAATTACCAGATAAGCCAAGTATTTCACCCTTCTTCAAGATAAATTCGTTCCTTTTAGGAAATAGATTAACAGTAAACGATTCTCTTTTGTATTGATTTTTCAGGACATACTCAGCGATCACAGGATTGAACTTCTGCAAATGGGCGTAGACAGTTGTTGTGCCATTTGGATGCTGAATGTAAATACAGTTGCCATAGCCACCAGTGGCAACTCGAATTCTACTCACATAACCTTCAGCAGCAGCAAATACATTAAGGCCTTCTTTTCCTGCTGTCTTTATGTCTAAACCAGCATGAAAGTGGCTAGAGCGCAGTTCCCCCATGTTTCCGCTTAGGAAATTCGTTTTATCGGGCTGAATGGGGAAATCGTAATAGTTTTTGTCAATTCCTTGATACTGAGCCATAAGGCCAATAGGGAATAAAAGGAGTAGAAAGAGGAAAGGTTTACTTAATCTCAACTTCGAGTAATAATTTATCTTTAATATACGCTTCTAAGGTGTCACCAACAACTATAGGACCAACTCCTGCGGGAGTACCGCTAAATATAATGTCTCCCTTCTTCAACGTAAAAAACTGTGATACATATGCAATGATTTGATCGAATGAGTAAAGCATCAGACTAGTATTACCGCTTTGTACATTTTCTCCGTTCTTTTTAAGTGAGAAATCAAGGTTAGAGAGGTCAAAATCAGCTTTCGGTAAAAATTCTGAAATAGGTGCAGAGCCATTAAATCCTTTAGCCTTTTCCCAAGGCAGACCCTTCTCCTTGCATTGCGTTTGAATGTCACGAGCCGTAAAGTCAACCCCAATGCCGATCTCATCATAGTATTTATGCGCAAATTTCTCGTCAACGAACTTCCCTTCTCTATTGATTTTCAATAAGACTTCTACCTCATAATGAATGTCTTTAGAAAAGTCAGGGTAATAGAAAGGAGCATTGTTGCGTAATACTGCTGTATCAGGCTTCATGAAAATGACTGGCTCAGAGGGCCTTTCATTGTTCAATTCTGCAATGTGGTCGGCATAGTTTCTGCCGATGGCAATAATTTTCATTCGGATACTTTTGTGATCAAAATATATAGGGTTATTCGTGAGAATAAAATTCAAATCTTATCTTCATTTGACAAGAGCTTGAGAATTTTGAAATTCATTACCGATTATGTTATGAAAAATACTTCAAAGTCACTTCTCACATCTATTCTATTATTTTTTCATTATAGAATAAATAGATGCATTGCGTTTTTAAGTATGACATTGCAATTTCATATTTTTTAAGTAAATTAATTTTAAAAACTAATTAATGAAATTTAAGATGAAAAAATTATTCTTTTTACTAGCACTTGTTTTTACTACGTCAATGTTTGCTCAAAATATTGTTCACATACAATATAGGTATGTTGCTTCCGAGAATGAAGCAGAATTTGAATCTTTGGAAACAGAACATTGGTCTAAAGTAAAGAAAAATGCTATTGATAACGGAAATATGTTAGCATCCGCATTTTTCAGACTTTATGGAAGAACAGATGACGAATCAAAACCAACCCATGCTTTTGTTCAAG
>DLQN01000044.1:11496-15866 GCA_002477595.1 Roseivirga sp. UBA7431 | reverse complement strand
TTTGGTAAGAAACCATCTAAAGGTGTAAACCCTGATGAGGTTGTTGCAATTGGTGCGGCTATCCAAGGAGGTGTACTAACGGGTGAAGTGAAAGATGTACTGTTACTAGATGTAACGCCTCTTTCTCTAGGTATCGAAACAATGGGTGGTGTATTCACTAAGCTTATCGAATCGAATACTACTATCCCTGCTAAGAAATCTGAAGTATTCTCAACTGCGGCTGACAATCAGCCTTCTGTAGAGATTCATGTATTGCAAGGTGAACGTCCAATGGCCAAGGACAACAGAACTATCGGTCGTTTCCACCTAAGCGATATTCCACCATCACAACGTGGTGTTCCTCAAATTGAGGTAACATTCGATATTGATGCAAATGGTATCATGCAAGTGTCTGCTAAAGACAAAGGCACAGGAAAAGAGCAAAACATCAGAATTGAGGCTTCTTCTGGATTGACAGATGCAGAAATCGAGAAAATGAAGCAGGAAGCGGAAGCAAATGCTGAATCGGATAAGAAGGAGAAAGAGAAAATAGATAAGCTCAATACTGCTGATTCACTGATCTTCCAGACTGAGAAACAATTGAAAGATTACGGTGATAAACTGTCAGATGAGAATAAGAAGCCTATCGAAGAAGCTTTAGCTAATCTGAAAACAGCTCACGGAAGTCAAGATGCTGACTCTATCGATGCAGGTCTAGAAACCTTGAACAAAGCTTGGGAAGCTGCTTCTCAAGAGATGTATGCGGCACAACAAGCTGCTGAAGGTGGAGAACAACCAGGCCCAGATGCTGGGGCAGGTGATGCCGGATCTGAAGAAGGTTCAGCAGACGATGTATCAGATGTAGAATACGAAGAGGTGAAATAATCCTCTGAGCAATAGATAATAAAAAACCCTGACAGCTTGCTGTCAGGGTTTTTTTATGCCTTTATAATTACTGCTTAATATGCACTACTGGCTGTAGCTGCATTTACCTTTGCAGGTATGGTCTTGTTGATGGCACTCTTGAAGCTGTCATCATAGATAATAAACATCCATTCTTTATATTTTGGATCAGAAATGCCTAGTAAAAACTTTGCGCCTTTCACATTGATATAGCTTTCAGCTCGATTATACTCCACGTTTTCCTTTCCAAAACTACTTTCTATTGAAGGCACCAATAGTGCGGCTATCCCTTTTAGGTCATCAGTATTCAATGGAAGTGTCATGTCCATGTTATACTTAATTAAAGCGTATTTAATATCACCTTCTGCAGGGATTGGTTTTTTATTCACTACTTCGAAACTGTTAAACTGTAGTTCGATTCCAGCCATTTCTAGTATGCTAAATATTTGAAACATGCTTTTCTTACTTGTATGCTCAAATAGTTCTGGATAGATATAATCCAGCACCTGAGTGTATTTCTTGGTCTTGATCAAATCAAGAAAGTTACTCGTGCGTTCGTCAATTGCTGTATTGTCAGCGGTACTTAATGCTTGCGCATTTACGCTCAGCACGGCAAATGTTAATACGATACTTAATACTATCTTTTTCATAAGTCTATTTAGGTCCCTTGTCCATTGACGTTGTGCTTTTAACTTTTGTAAACAGCTGAAAGTTTTGAGTAGCTAACCAAAAACCATTCCCTTGTTTGTAAACTGCTCGGTTCTTTTGCCAAAGACCGTTAAAATAGTAGACACCACAGCCGAGTTGCAAGGCATTTTTGGAATAAAGTGTTTTACGATGTGGCGGAGAGTCTATCCAGCCCTGTACTAAATGATCAGCCAGTGCTAAATAACTTCCAAAAGAACGTCCACCAATGGCTGAAATGTTCTCTCCTAATTTGGGATTAACTATGCCTGCAAGCATTGCTCTGTCTTCAGGTGCTTTACGTTTCTTTTCTTTCTTATTGAAATGATCGAAAAAGTCTTTTTCAGCCATGTGAATGGAATGGTTCCAGGCCATCACCTCCAAATTAGGCTGATAGGCTAGTATGTTGAGTCCTATTTCAATTCTTGCTTCATTTGTCACGAAAAATACTGCTGCATTGAGAATTTTATAATCTACTCTATTCTCTTCTAGGGACTTTTGGAACAGCTGAAAGTCCCTGAAATTGTCGTCATTGAGTGTCTGATAGTACTCATCCTTCCACTTTCTTTGCGCGATCGACAATGTGCTGAACCCTATGGAAAGTACAAGAAGGAGTACG
The DNA here is from genome assembly GCA_002477595.1 of Roseivirga sp. UBA7431. Lineage (GTDB taxonomy): Bacteria > Bacteroidota > Bacteroidia > Cytophagales > Cyclobacteriaceae > Roseivirga. The sequence continues at coordinate 13,681 of DLQN01000044.1, read as the reverse complement.
AGTTTTTTCATTGCTTCAAGGTACAAAAAGGTAGATAGCTAGTTTAGCATCTGGAGGAATAGATGAATTCTTGTATTTTTGTTAGAACCAACGCTTATGTCTTGTTGAAATTATCTAAATGCTCGCTGATTATTTTGTTGACTCTTCAGCTTTTTCTAGTTGGTTGTGCTGGAAATGTCTCACGAACAAAAAAAATAGATACCGTTGTCCAGACAGCTCGGTCCTATACAGGGACTCCCTATAAATTTGGAGGAACCACCCGTGTTGGACTGGATTGTTCAGCACTTATTCTGCATGCTTATAGAAGTATCGGTGTAGAAATGCCACGGGTCTCTGAAGATCAAGCCAGAAGTGGGGTGAAGGTAAGATTGAAGGAACTTAAGCCAGGTGATTTAGTCTTTTTCGCCACAGGTAAGAAGAAGAGGGAAGTGACGCATGCTGGAATTGTCACTGTGGTAAGAGGTAAGAAGGATATTCGTTTCATTCACTCCTCAACTTCTCTGGGAGTAACCGAAAGTAACCTCTACTCTCCCTACTATATGAAGCGGTTTTTAAGGGCAAGAAGAATCCTTTGAAATGATCAATCACCAACTTATATTTGCCGTCCCGTCTAAAGCGAGAGCTTCAGAATAAAAAGGGTAGAATAGATTTCTAAATACACCTTCGCTTAGGCTGCGGTGTTTAAAGAGGTTAAAACTAAAAACACCTTCGCTAAAGCTTCGGTGTTTAAATGGGGGATTAGCCTGCCTGTCGGCAGACAGGCTCAGTTGGCTAGAGCGTCCCGAGAGAATACTCGGGAAGGTCAGAGGTTAATTGAAAAGAGTATTATCGTTCTTAACAAGTAAGAACAAATCATAATGGGGGATTAGCTCAGCTGGCTAGAGCGCTACACTGGCAGTGTAGAGGTCATCGGTTCGACTCCGATATTCTCCACCATTGACTAAATTAAAGGTCAGCAAACGCTGACCTTTTTTTATGAGCGACTTCTGTGTTTATATAGTCTATTCTGAAACTCGTGATCGATATTATGTAGGGAGTTGTGATAACCTTAAAAATCGACTAGCAGACCATAATGCAGGTCGATCCCCCTATACAAAGTCTGGTAAGCCGTGGCTTTTAAAGTATTCTGAGGTTTATGATTCTAGAGTCAAAGCAAGACAACGAGAGGCTGAGATTAAAAAGAGAAAGTCAAGGAAATCCCTAGAATATTTGATTAGCTCAGTTGGCTAGAGCGTCCCGAGGATTCTCTCGGGAAGGTCATCGGTTCTCCCGATAGCTATCGGTACGATATTCTCGACAACAGAGGCTCTGATAAATTAGAGCCTTTTTTTGTTTTCAAGGATTTGCCGATTTTCGGTTACTTTTATCTTCATGTGTTATGATGTGGAAACTCAGCTAAGGAGACAATTGAAGAAGGCTGTCGAAGTTGGTGCACCTTCTGAAGAGATTGACTTTTTGGAACATAAAATTAAACAGTTTGTAAGCGATTTTGGTGAAGACGAACTCTCTAAGAATGAGCATCACTGGACCATGGGTTTTCAACATCAGAAAATTCCTGTTATCACCGATGAGGATCCAGATAATCTACAATTTTTCCATTGGGGGTTGATTCCGTTTTGGGTAAAAGACAAAGTAACAGCCAGAAAAATTGCTAACAATTGTCTCAATGCGAGATCCGAAACAATGTTCGATAAACCTTCTTTCAGGGCGGCAGCCAAAGAAAGACGTTGTGTAATTCCTTTGTCGGGCTATTACGAACATCATTGGGTTGACAGCAAAGGAAAGAACAAGGTCCCTTATTTTATAAAGCATAAGAATGGCAGCCCACTATTTATGGCAGGTTTATGGGAAACTTGGTTGAACAAAGAGAAGGGTGAGGAGGTACAAACATGTACCATCGCCACAACCAAGGCAAACAACTCTTTGTCAAGGGTACACAACCGTAAACTTGGTGATCCTAGAATGTTAGTGATACTGCCATTCGAAAATGTATCTGACTGGCTATCACCTATTGAAGGAAATGCTGATATAGAGTTGCTGGAGGCTTTATGTATTCCTTATCCTGATGAGCTTCTAGAATTGTATCCAGTTGCTCAATTACGGGGTAAGCTTGGAGTGGGGGATATGGCTCAGGCTTCTGAGCCTTTTGATTATGGGCTCATAGGTTTGCCTTAGTACCCACAAA
>DLQN01000044.1:0-11477 GCA_002477595.1 Roseivirga sp. UBA7431 | reverse complement strand
AAGGGCTTTTTTAAAGAGTAAATCTTATGAATGATGTTACTTAATGATACTGTAGCTGAGTTTAACGATCTGATCGGTGAACATACTCGTTCCACCTTGGCCACTAGCACCAGCGCCACCTCTGCCTCCACCAGCGCCGCCTCTTCCACCGCCACCGCCAGCACCACCTCGTCCACCACCACCACCTGCGCCACCACGGCCACCACCACCTCCGGCACCAACACTTCCGCCTGCACCTTGTGGCATATCAATTCCATTGACTTTGATGTTAATGTCTAAATCAGTAGCTGTTATTTTATCCCAATCCATGCTAGCACCATATAATTCCGATAGAGGGATTCTCAATTCGTAGTTTAAAACAGGTTTATCAGTATTATCATCAAAGGCCAAACCTGTTTGAATACCGTCAAGGTCTGCAATCAGCATTTGTCCATTAGAAACGGAGAAACCTTTTAGTTTTGCTTGGTTCTTTGTGGCTATCATACCGTTCATTCTTTCTTTCAATTGTGCTGCTCGATCGGCTCCTTGCTCACCTTGTGCACGTTGTCTTTGGCCACCTCTTTGTGCAGTCGCTTGGCCTTTTGCAGCCTCCATTGGAAATTCAAGCTTTGCATTCACCTTCGGCTTTAACTTGGCTTTGAATGTAATTTCCATTCCAGCTTGAAGCATTTTTCCAATGCTGGCTTGGTCGTCTGCCTGGAACATGAGGTATAGATACTCAGCATCATTTCGTACAGCTGTTGTCAAGTTGGTTGTTTTATCAACCGTGAATAGATCTTTTGACCAATCAGATGATAAGCCATCGATTGTCATTTCTTGTGCTTTTAGGCCGCTTAGGGCTGCGCATAATATGACGACTGTAAGTAGTTTTTTCATAGGGTTTACATTTAATCATCCTTAGACAAATTGATCGCTTAATGGTTTAAAGGCTTGTTGAGTAAAATCAATTTTTATTTAACCAGGAGGAGCACGGGTAATATGGGCTAATGTGAGTATTCAGTCACTTTATATTATCTTCGCTAGCAATGAGGACTCTAAAATATTTTGGCTGTATTACGCTAGCTCTCGCATTGACTTACTGTTCAACCAAGGAACAACCACTCTTTGTGCTTTCTTCTAATCAAGAAATGGTAGACCTATTGGCAGTCAGTCATAAAATTAGTAATCCAATGATTGCTGAGGTGTACTACAACAGTGAGAAGGCCGCCATTTACGATTCTTTAAGAAAACTTAGAGGTATTTCGTTTTCAGATAACGCCATTTACAGCTATTGGCACTTTCGAGAGACCCTTTATGCAGGCAATACAGAAGATGCTATTCTAAAGACTGAGGCCTACCTCAAACAACTAGCCAGCTACAGTCAAAAACTAGATCGGCAATACTTATCACTTTTTGATCGCCTATTGGCTATTGCGTATATCAGGCTTGGCGAGCAGGAAAACTGTCTCTTAAATCATACATCGTCTTCGTGTATTTTACCTATTGCTGAGCTTGGTATCCACCAAAAGGCTAGGGGTTCTGAAGCTGCAATAGATATCATAGAAAAGCTGCTTATAGAAACTCCAGATGACCTTGAGCTGACTTGGCTACTTAATATTTGTTACCAGACTTTAGGGCGCTATCCACAAGATGTACCAAAGAAATTTCTAATTCCAGTAAAGGCTTTTACAGGGGCTAATCAGGGAATCCCAAAGTTTGAAGACATAGCCCCAATGCTTAACGTTGCCACTCAGGGCAATGCAGGCGGTTCGATTACGGAAGATTTTAATAACGATGGGTATTTGGATATTGTCGTGACTTCTAGTGGTCTGAAGGCTGGTGATCAGATGCGGTATTATGAGAATAATGGTAATGGAGGTTATACTGATAAGACCAGTGCTGCTGGCCTCGATGGATTTATTGGTGGTTTAAACTGCATGCAGACTGACTTCAATAATGACGGGTACGCGGATATTTTCGTATTACGTGGTGGTTGGTTAGCACAGTCTGGACAACACCCAAATTCACTGCTTCAAAATAATGGAGACGGAACATTTACTGATGTGACCAAGGCATCAGGTTTACTCTCTTTTAAACCAACGCAAACTGCCGTTTGGGCTGATTTTAACAATGATGGCTGGCTGGACTTGTTTGTAGGAAACGAAACCTCTGCTGCACAGGATGTCTTCAATCAGAATAATCAAGGAAAGATTTATAGCTCAGAATTCTTCGTGAACCAAAAGGATGGCACTTTTAAAGATATGGCCAAATCGACCGGTCTTTTCTTCACAAAATTCATAAAAGGAGTAGTTTCGATAGACGCTAATGGCGATGGGAATATGGATCTGTATCTCTCGATTATGGGTGAAAAAAATAAGCTGTTGATCAATCAGGGGAACCTAAAATTTGTAGACAAGGCCAATGATTTCAAAGTTACCGAGCCAACAGTCAGCTTTCCAGTTGCCTCCTTTGACTATAACAATGATGGGTTGACCGACCTTTTTGTTTGTAGTTACAGTTCTAGTGATAATACGCAAGCCTATGAAACAGCCTTTGAGTTGAAGGGTAATGCTCCAGTTGCCGCTCTGCCAAAACTCTATCGCAATAATGGTGACGGTACTTTTACAGATGCTACCGAAGAGGCTGGAATGAATCATACCATTTACGGAATGGGTTTCAACTACGGTGATTTGGATAATGATGGTTATATAGACCTCTATTTTGGTACTGGAGACCCAGGTTTTGAGAGTATCGTTCCGAACAGGATGTTTAGAAATGTAGAGGGTAAGTATTTTGAAGAAGTAAGCTTCGATGGCGGTTTTTCAAACATTCAAAAAGGGCATGGTATCAGCTGGGCAGACTTAGATAACGATGGTGATCAGGACATATATCTGACAATGGGTGGAGCTCATGAAGGAGATATTTATCAAAATCAATTGCTAGTCAATCCAATGACAGGAAATAACTGGATCAATATTGAACTCGTGGGAAGTGAATCTAATAAGAAAGCAATTGGTGCAGAGGTGTTTCTAGTAACCTCTACTGGTCAAAAGATTCACAGAGTAGTATCGAGTGGAGCAAGTTTTGGTGGAAATAGCCTAGCCTTAGAAATAGGTCTTGGCAAAGCGGAAAGTATAGAAAGTATTTTGGTTAAATGGCCAGCGACTGAAACGATTCAGAAATTCGAAAAAGTAGGGGTCAACCAACACATCAGAATTGTTGAGTTCTCAGGAGAGATTGAAAAAAAGGCGGTTGAGCTTGTGGACTTTAAAATGTCAGCTGATCATTCAGAGCATTAGTTTCTTTTGATGCTAGCGCTGACCACTGGTCTTGGCATCTCGCTGAGACCGAACTGCAAAGTTCTTTCAACGTGAAAATCTCTATCAGTCTTTCGCGATCCTTGCGCTGATCAGCTTATCTAGCAAAGGAAATTCACGATCGAGATAAGCATTGCCTTCTTCGACAATTTTGCTTTGGTCACCTCTTCGAACGCCACCGCCAGCAGTTTCTCCATAGCCCGAATAGATTTGGTCTACAACCTCCATTCCTTTTGATATGCTACCTAGTGGTGCAAAACCACCAGCATCAAGCCGCGCGTTATCCACCATATTGATATAGAGTTGAGTAGTGCGTGTGTTGGGTTCGGTAAATGCAAAAGCAATTGTTCCGCGTACATTGCTGATTTTGTTAGGGTCATCCTTAATGGGCTGATTCATCCAGATTTGGGAATACTTAGGTTCTCCAGCAAGCCCAAACTGTGTGATAAAGCCAGGGGCTACTCTGTGAAATCGAGCATCATTATAATAACCGAGTCTTACAAGATTATAGAATCTATCAGCACCAATAGGTGCATTTGAACGATCTACTGATATCTCAAAATCACCTTTAGTAGTTTCTACCCTAACCACATAGCTTTCAGGAGCTATGACTGACCATTCTTTTGAAGCGGGATCTAATAAAGGGTCCTTAGGTGAAGTACAGGCTGTAAAAGCAAGACACAATACAGCTATAAATTGTAATGTAAACCTGCTCATACTATGCATAAAAATTATTTGAATGCCTCAAATATGGGTTGGCCAGTTGCTCCGTTTGGAAGACGAATTTGCAAAAGCATACTCAGTGTCGGGGCAATATCAGTAATATGAATTTTTCTAACCGAAGTGCCTTTTTTCACGCCCCAACCATAAAAGATGATCGGTACATGCGTATCGTAAGTCCAAGCATTGCCATGCCCCGTTCCTTTAGCTCTGCCCGACTGCCAAGCGGGATCAAGAATTAGTTTAACGTCACCTGACTCTTTGGTATGGTAGGCACTTTGCACTAAACTTCTCATCAGGTCACCATAGCTATTACGCACTAAGTCAGTTCCTGTTAAGGCCAAATACACGCCTTCAAACTTCATGGCTTCTTGCGCCACGAAAAGTTGCATTTCGTATAAGTTGACTTTCTTTTCCTTAATCAAGTCATGGTTTAAGAATAGGTCATAACCTCTACCAACTTCAAACCATTCAGCTTCTCCATACTTTTCGTTAACGGCCTTTTCGAGCGCTTTCCCCATTTCTCCACTGTTGAAATTATCAACTCTGAACTTATCGTTTTTCATCCGTAAAGAGTTTTCGGCTACGGCATGATCTGCAGTTAAGAAAACCACATAATTTCCTTTACCTACTTTACTGTCTAGCGCGTTGAGCAAGCTTTCAATTTCTTTATCTAATCGAATGTACGTGTCTTGAACCTCTTTCGACTGAGGGCCAAAGTTATGGCCAATGTAATCGGGGCTCGAAAAGCTTACTGCTAAAAAGTCAGTAGTGGCATCCGCGCCAAGACCTTCAGCATCGATCGCAGCTAGTGCTAACTCATTTAGAATTGTATTACCGAACGGGGTGCTAGGCAACATTCCGAAGTTACCATTGTCCGCCCTCAACTTGGAAAGGTCGTAAGGAAAAGTGGGTGTCTCTTTGCCCTTGAAGCCACTTTCGTAAGGAGAGTTATCTATACCGCTTTCATTGTATTCACTGATTGGTTTAACAGTATTCCAAGTCTCGTTGAGGTACTTGTCTGCTAGTTTTCGGTTATTAAACGCCTTCATCCAATCTGGAAGCTCATCCATGTAATAAGACGAAGTCATGAAATCTCCAGTATTCGAATCGTACCAATAAGAGCCATCAGAATAATGACCGCCAGGTAAGGCTGATCCTCTATCCTTTATCGACATCGCAATCACTTTACCTTGTTGTTGCGTAGAAAGCTTTAATTCATCTGTGATAGTGGAACTATACAAGTTCATAGGCGATATACGACCGCTTCTTTCTGAGCCTCCTACAGCCACAACGGCAGTATCTTCAGCACAGTAGACACTTCTTTTAAGAAGTCTGCTATACCATGAGTTATTAACGATGCCATGAACAGAAGGCGTGGTACCCGTGTAAACAGATGCGTGACCAGGACCTGTGCTGGTCGCAGCATAGTTGTAATGCCCATTTTTGGCAGCAAAACCATCATTCATAAGTCGTTTGAGACCACCTTCGCCAAAGTGGTTTTCAAATCGCCAAATGTATTCTTGTTTCATCTGGTCGACCATAATCCCGACTACGAGTTTAGGACGTTCCGTTTGACCTTTTAGGCCAATGGCTAAGATAAAAAGTGATAGAATGAAGATGGATCGTTTCATAATAAGATCATTTTGAAGGGCAAGCTATTCTAAAATACTCTTCTCGCTGAAAGCTTTGTGTAAAAATTTTGTTACCTCTTTCGTCAAAATAGATAACAATGTAGATATCTGCCTCAGACACTAGTTTCATGCCAAAGTAAATAGGTGCTTCTGGAGTACCCAATATCTTAATGTCAGTATAAGTAGGCTCAATTAACTCTCCCTTCTTTAGGCTATATAGGCCTTGGCCTGTTTCTGTATTGATCAGTAGCGTTTTGTTGTTGTCATTTTCGCTAATGTATTCATAAGTTAATATGCTCTCATAAAGCGCCTCGTCTGCTGAGATGTTGTACAGGAGCCATTCATCCTCAATGCGTGTAAGGGCAATGGTATCATTGTAATATTTCACTTCATCAAACTCAAAGCTCGTCAAGGCCTTGCCTGTAGCGTTAATAAATCCCTTATACTTTCCATCCGATGCGACTAGCACTGTGTCTGCATAGGGCTCAATCAATTTTTCAAAGGTTGGTGGGATGTTGATGTTCTTGGCAGGGTTGATGACCCCAACTTTTCCTTTATCCAATATGCTGACATATCCATCTTTATTAGAACCAATCCCATCATAAATGAAACTTAAGAGGTAATGTCCTGTGCTATCTGCGAGTGCTGCATTTCGCTTTTGTAGTCTAATCATGTTAGGGCTTAGCGCTGTAACATCATTGTAAGTTGAAGTGAGTATTTCGCGGCCTTGATCATTATAGATTTTTCTGATTTTTTTTGAGTTGCTCAGCATAAAGAGATCATTAATGGCTTTTTCTCCAGTAGTAATATATACTTGTGGGATTAGCAATTTAGGTGCCCAATCATTCTTCATTAGTAGTTCTTTCCCTGTTTTGAATTGTGCCCAGGAGGCATCACCACGAAACTTCATGACCATATTCTGTCCCCAAAACGCCAAAGAGTCATACCCATTTGACGGTTGTACATTACCTAGTTGATCGAGCAAGGTCCAAGCACTGTCTTTTTCTAGCGCCAGCCACCTGTCATTTTCCAGCACTTTGTTGTAAATAGTGCCCCTCAGTAGGCTGTCATATCTGTCGTGAATAAGCTGAATTCCTTGTTCAAACTGTAGCTTCCAACCATATGGCCTCTCATAGATTTCATAATTCCCAAAAGGAATGATTGTATTGAAACTTTGATCTAAAATGGCTTCTTCATTATTTCTCACAACCCAAATGCGTCCGTTGGGCAATTCTTCTAATTCATCATATTGAGGTTTGAACGATGGGGCTTCAGCACCTTTCAGTATTGGATAAAGAGACTTAGGGTCAACGAATTGAATACCATTCTCCTTTTCGAGCCAGAGTTTTGTTTTGAAGGTATCTAATTGAATAAACTCATTAGGCAGGTAGGTCAACCCATTGATACTTTCAAGTCCAAAAAGTCCATTGGACTTGGTGCGAATAAAACTATTGTCGAGTACCTTGATCTCTTCTTTGGGAGTATCAATAATGACCTCTCCAGATTTATGAATCAATCGATCACCTTCTATATTGCGGATGATAATAAACCCATTTCCGCCATCGATTGCCTCATCGAAAATTCCTTCGTATATAAGGTTCCCATTTCTTCCGATGACCTGTTTTTTTCCATCAGTAATTCCGTAAACGAAGTCATTAATGGACGGAGTACAGAGACAATCTTCTGTTAAGGTTTTGAAAGGCGTTTGTAACCTAGCTTCACCAGCGGTATTCACATATTGAATACCGTCATTTTCAAGCTTAGGCATCCAAAACTCATTTTCAAGGGACTCAGCCTTCTTTAGGGAGTCGGTATCAATCGCAAAATCAAAGTCTTCGAAAAAGTTACTATCAGCGTACTTTGTACGATAGATGTGATAAGCACGGTTGGCAAGTATTTTATTAAAATCATCGCTGGCATAGTCAACTAAGAACGACCGGAATGATTCGAGTGTGTTTTCAGCTGTAGCGTACTTAAATATGGCGGCTACAATCTTCTTTCGGTAAGGAGTATTGGGGAACTCCTCCAAAAAGGTAGTCAGGCTCTCGTAAGAACCATCTGCAGTTCGCTCTTCGTAGATAAGTTTCTTATATCTCGTTTTTGCTTCGTTAAAGTCCTCTGAAAGAGGGTATTCCTGCATGAATTTTTGGTAGCGTTGCCATGTATTGATGGCTTCAGCTTGCTCAAAGGCAATGTGATTTCGGAGTTTTATGGCTTCATTGATTTGCTCGGCATCGGAATGGCTTTGCATGAACCAATTGTAAGCATCAATGGTATGAACTGCCTTGATGTCAATAAATTTCAGGCTATCGACTTTGTCTTTTAGACCTTCAAGGGTCAAAGAATCTACAGAAAATTCCTTGAGGTCTTCAATGTCTTTTGGATCTGTAATGAATTGTAACTGTTCAAAGGCTTTATTGGTGTAAATGTATGCAGTGTCTACATTGTACCGAGTAAATGCTGTATCTACAAAGAGTCTAGCATACAAGAAGTAAGCCGCAGGATTTAGTGTGTCTTTCTCAATCGAACGATCGAGTGCTTCTACAGTCTTATCTAGGTCACCTCGGTCATAAAACCTAAAGGCACGCTTCGGAACCTCTATGTTCCAAAAGGTTAAAAGTGTTATTACACCTGATATAAGATATAGTCTCCTGCTCAAATAACTGATTGTTTCGGGACGCCAAAAATAATAAACGCATAGCCAAAACTAGTGTTGTGAATCAATTAGCTTAAAATGTTCCTTCTTTAGTCTAAGTCGTTTATCCCATAAATGGCTTGTTTACCAAAGATGAAATCGATTGCATAGAATACTTAATTTGATTTCGTTCAAAAAGGGCTATTATTATTAATCCTCAGGAATTAATATTAATTACCACTTAATGAAATTTATGTCCTATCGTACACTAAAGAGTGTGGTGATTTTTTTGATGCTATCGGTGTCAATAACTGCCTTTGCTCAGAATGTGGAACGAGTAGTTGTTGGTGATCCTTCCAAAACCTCTACGGGGAGGGTTAGAATTCAAGGTAAAGTTATTGGTAAAGAAGATGGTGTCGGTCTTTTTGGGGCAACGGTCGCAATCAAAGGAACCAATATTGGAGCTGTTTGTGACGAGAAGGGCAATTATGAATTTACCATATCCACTGGCCAGTTTGAGTTGATAGTTCAATATGTGGGTAAAACCACAAAACTGTATGATTTAAGAGTTGTTGGCAATGGTAAGCTGGATATTGCTCTATTAGACGATGTTGTGAGTCTTGATCAAGTCTTAATTGAGGCCGAGGGAGAAGACAAGAACATTCAGCGCATTAGTGCGGGTGTAAATCGCCTCAATATTAAAGAAATTGAAAGCCTACCTGCCTTTATGGGCGAGGTTGATATCGTGAAAAGTCTTCAATCGTTACCCGGTGTTTCCACTGTTGGTGAAGGTGCAAGTGGATTCAACGTGCGAGGCGGCCGTACTGACCAAAACTTAATCCTGCAAGACGGAGCTATTCTTTTCAACGCCTCTCATGTTTTGGGCTTTTTCTCAACCTTCAATCCAGACGCCACGGACGCTTTCACTTTGTACAAGGGTAATATGCCTGCTCAATATGGAGGTCGTATTTCATCCGTGTTGGATGTGAGTATGAAGGAGGGGAATAGTGAAAAAGTTAAGGTTCGAGGTGGTCTAGGCTTGGTGGCTAGTCGGTTGGTAGTTGATGGTCCGATCAATGGAGGTAAAACGAGGTTTCTCGTTGCTGGCCGAGCGTCCTACTCTGACTGGATATTGGGTCGAGCGAGAAATATTGATGTCCAAAATAGTGCGGCACGCTTTCACGATTTGAATTTAAAGTTAAGCCATAGAATTGGTAGAAGGAACAAGGTGAATTTGAGTTACTACCGAAGTGGTGACTTCTTCCGCTTTGCCGAGGATTTCGGATTTGAGTGGGATACAGATATTCTAAATTTTAGCTGGAACTCTAGTCTTTCCGATAACCTGGTTTCAACAACACGCCTTGTTTCTGGAGTGTATAAGAGTAAACTGTTTGACCCCTCTGGTATTGATGCTGCAGAAGTTGACAATGGTATGAAGTACTATCAAGCGCAGCAGAACTTTTTGTATACACCATCTGAAAAGCATACGATCACTTTTGGAGCCGATTTGGTTAGATATGTAGGTCGACCTGAAATTTCTGCTCCGATAGGTCCCGACTCAGGTATTCCGGCTGAACGCGTAGAAAAGGAACAAGGCAATGAATATGGCTTTTTTGTTAATGATGATATAAACATCACCAAAGACTTGGGGGTTTCACTTGGCCTGAGATACTCTATGTTTGAAAATCGTGGACCCTACGATGTTTTCCAATACGCGGATGGCGCGCAGCCTTTGTTAGCTAACATTGTTGACACAATCTCATATACCAAGGGTGACGTAATCTCCAATTATGCTGGTTTTGAGCCACGAATTGGTCTTCGTTATACGGTTGACGAACGTACGTCAATCAAATTGAGTCTGAATAGAACTAGGCAATACATTCATACGCTTTCTAATAGCACAGCCGCTACGCCAACAGATATACTTCAATTGAGTAATACTTATTTGAAGCCACTAATATCGAATAATGCGTCTATCGGATATTTTAAAAACTTTCAAGATAACGCATGGGAGACTTCGTTGGAAGTCTATTTAAGAGACATTGATAATCTGCTGGATTATAAAGACTTCGTTGATCTGTTACTCAACAATCACTTAGAAACGGATCTAATTGCAGGAAAAGGGAGGGCATATGGGATGGAACTTTACATCAAGAAAAATAAAGGGCCAATGACTGGCTGGCTGTCTTATACCTTGTCACGTACGGAGGTTCAGATAGAAGGGCAGAATCCAGATGAAGTTATTAATGATGGCAACTGGTATCCTGCCAATTTCGATCGAACACATAATCTCTCATGGGTTTCTACTGTGCAATTAAGGGGTACCAGTTCTTTTAATTGGAACGTGGTCTATAGCACGGGTCGACCGATTAACGGCATAGTGACAAATTATCGAATTGGTAGTACTGTTGTCCCTCATTTTTCTGACCGAAATCAATTTCGTATTCCAGATTATTTCCGCATTGATTTGAGCTTTACTTTTGGTAGAGACATTCTAAAGAAGGAACTGAGGGATAAGCTTGAAGGGAGAAATTATCTAGGTACGCTTACAATAGGTATCTACAATGTTCTTTCTAGAAAGAATGCATTTTCGGTGTTCTTTAAACGGCCTGAAGACTTAGGTTTGATTCCAAGACCGCACAGACTAACTGTTCTTGGTGCAGCGTTTCCAAACATCACGTATAATTTCAGATTTTAATGTGGGCTGATAAGCATCAGGTACTAAAAATGTTTGCCCTCTTCCTGTCGGCAATACTTTTCACACAATGTGCGGAGGTCATTGATTTGAATAATGAGACCAGTGGCGGACAGCTCGTGATCGCTGGTAGAATTACCAATGGTGGCATGGGCAATACGGTGGAGATTACACGAACCCTACCTGAAATGCAGGCTCCGGAGCTCATTAGTGGGGCTCTAGTCAAGGTAATCGATGAAAATGGGGCAGAAGAGGCATATGTTGAAATTTCTCCTGGTCAATATGTGCTAAATCGAGATGTAGTTCAAGGTCGAGTAGGCGGTGTTTATCATCTACAAGTGCAGCTGAATGATAAAACTTATACGTCTTCTATGCAGCAGATGATGCCGATAATGGCACAAGACGATTTAAGGTTTGAGTTGGGCACCCTAGATAAAGTTACTGCTGCTGGTGTGCCTATAAGTGAGGATGTTATCAGAATATTTGCCAACAGTACC
>DLQN01000118.1 GCA_002477595.1 Roseivirga sp. UBA7431 | reverse complement strand
GATGATATTGTTGAGCGCTCCTCCTATAAGCATCATGCCGAGCATGCCGAGACCTAGAGTTAGGTTGACTTGGCCTTGAGGCCAACTAAGTCGCATATAGCTAGCGAGTAAGTAGGTGCCAATGACGGCAAGGATCAGCGATACGTAACTAGAGGGGATAGATTTGAAAATAGCCAGTGATAGTGTGCCTAGCCATCGGAATATATAGAAGGCTAGTATCCCAACAACCAAGTAAGCAGCAGCTTGCAGGTAAGGAGATAGTCCGGTTCGGAAGAAGTAGCCTGCAAAGGCCATCATAAAGAGAGATAATAGCAATAAGCCCCAGAAAGCGCCTTTAAGAAATCCTTCTCCTGAAGTTTTTGTTTTTTTAGGTAGGCTATTAAGTTTTTGAAGCTTTTTAAACTGACTGATCATCTTGCTAAGGTTGAACTAGGAAGATATATAAATTAGAAAGCCTTAAGAAATAATTATGACGAGTGGCTCTTTCGTTTAACCAACTCTTTACGATAACAGTAACAGGGAGAACCCAGGAAATCAAACTGTTTACCCCGTGTCATACCGTTTTTCTCTGCGACTTTTTGAGAACCAATATTATCGATATGAATAATCGAAATAACACGTTCATCGAGGCCTTGATCTTCAAAATATTCTCTGAACCGTATAGCCATTTCAGAGGCATACCCCATTTTCCAGCGACTCGGAATCACTGAGTAGCCAATCTCAAATAGGTCCTCACCCATAATATTCTCTCGAAAGATTACACCCACATTACCAATCAAGGTGTCGGTCGATTTTTCAACGGCTGCCAGCATACCAAGGCCAGTGTCGGCAATACGTTTCATTTGTCTTTCTGTCCAAATAACCGCCTCCTCTTGTGGACCATTTGAACCTTTTACGCCTACGAAGTGCAAATCAGGATTGTCAATGAAAAATGCTTCCCATGACTTGGTGTCTTCTTTAGTTATCGGTCGATAATAAAGCCTTTCAGATGTGATTGGAAGCTGGTATTCGTGAATAATCATTACGAAAGTAGATTAGAATTCAAGGGAACCACTAAAGTATAAGAAGATGAATATCGCTGCGATGATTATTAGTCCTATAAAGGCAATCACTTTTTGGTCTTTCTTAAGCCCTCCTTTGTAATCTTTATCACTTTCTCTGGGGAGTTCAACACCTTGCTCTTTCAATATTTCGGTAGCAGCTTCGGCATTGCTTTCGCTGACTTGCAGTTTTACTCCACCGATCGCATTTGAAAGAAAATTTTCGGTTTGGACACTATACTCATCTTTTAAGAATACGGGTATATCCTCAGATTCAAGCCTAGCTTTTATGATGTAAGCATCTTGTGGTAAATGGAATATAGCAACCGTGATTAGTGTCAATCTTTTAGTTTTAATTCAATGGGATGGCTTAAGTCATTTAATAACGTGACCTTTTCTTTCAAGTTACCCATTTGACTGATGATTACCTCGAGGTTCATAATGCATAATGAATCGTAATCTTGCCGCTTTATCTTTAGGTCTAAATCCTTGACTAACTTCATTGCCTCGTTCATCTCATCATATGGAAAGCGCAGCGTAATATTTTCAGTGATGTCTTTTTGGATGATTTGGTTTGCGTCAAGGGCTTCTGCAGCTGCGGTTTTATAGGCAGTAATCAATCCACTTACACCTAGCTTGGTGCCTCCGAAGTAGCGAATTACTACCACAAGCGTATTGGTTAGGTTCTTAGATTTGATTTGCCCCAAAATAGGGTCTCCTGCAGAGTGATTTGGTTCTCCGTCATCATTAGCGCGTACTTCATCGCCAGCATGACCTAACACATAGGCATAGCAATGGTGGCGCGCATCGTAGTATTCCTTTCGTAAACCTTCTAGGCTATCTTTCACCTCATCTACGCTCTCTACAGGAAAGGAGAGGGCAATAAACTTGCTTCCTTTCTCTTTATAGAGGCCTTCTGATGGTGACGATATGGTAAGAAAGCTGTCTTGCATATCAGATGGCTTTTAAGATTTCTTGGTGACTTAAAAGTAGAATAACTACAACAGCTAAGACAACGCCAATCATGTTGATTTTGCTAAGTTTCTCTTTAAAGAGAAGTACTGCCGCGAGGGTTGAGATAATGATAATGCCAATATTCAGAGAAGGGTAGAGGATCGCGCCATTATTGTCGAAGGCACTCAGTGCTTTCAGCTGAAAATAGATCGAGAAGTAGTTCGGGACGCCAAGGTATATACCGCCTAGGATATCCTTTTTTGGGAATTTCACGCCTTGTGCCAAAGCGGTGACCAGTCCTATAATAAACGCGAAGCCAAAGATGAATATAGGGAAAATAGGTTCTGTTGATTCGGTCACAAAATGATGATTCGCGTAGTTTAAAGTAGTATCAATGACTCCCCCTAATAGAAATACAGCTAGGGGAAGCGCTATGTATTTAAGTGTTAGAGGTTGTTTGTTAGTCAGTGGATTAGCCTTCTTTTTACTCACCAATAGGATCGCAACAAATGCAAGGATGATTCCTGTGTAATTCCAAATATCAAGATCATTTGTGCCAAGCTTAAGTATGAAAAGGCTGAAAATCACAGGTATGGCCAAACTCATTTTGCTGGCTACTGAGGCGACCGATACGCCTCTTAGCTGCGTGGTGCGTGCCATCAAGTAGAATGTCCCTATAAAGATAAAACCCAAGGCAATGGATAGGTAAAACCAATTAGCCGAAGTATCAAGCTCCTGAGTCACTTGACTGTATCCAGTATAAATCACACCGGTTATCACACAAACGCCATAGTTGGTGATAATTGCGGGGAAGGTCTTGATGTCATACTTGCTGAATGACCTGAAAGCCATGAAAATGGCTACGTTGACAAGTATGGTGAGGAGTAAGTAAAACACGGTGGGCAAAATTAGTGAAAAGATTGAAGTGCGGTAATCACTAATAGTGATTTATTACAAGTTGTATATTACAATATGTATACTTACTTTTGCTTTGGTAATGATGAATCCATTTCTTTTAAAGGGCTATTTAGACAAAGATCATTTTTGTGATAGGGATGAGGAAACGGAGAAAATCATTACCGCTGTTCGTAATAGGCAAGACTTAACCATACATGCTTACAGAAGAATTGGAAAATCTGCCTTGTTAAAACATGTGGAAGCTCAAGTAGATAAGGAATTCTACTTTATTTATGCTGATATATGGGGTACAAGTTCAGTTTCTGATTTCTTGCGGGAGATTTCCAATGGAATTATCCAAAGTACTATTTTTTCAAAAAGAGGGATAGGGAAACGGCTCCAGGAATTCATAAAATCCATTGGTACATCCTTTACGATCGGTTTGGATGGGCGCCCTTCTATTGATGTCATTTATAACGATCAGGCTAGCATCTTTAAAAGTCTTCAAGAACTTATCACTTTTTTAAATAATCAGGATAAACCGGTGGTCTTAGCCATTGATGAGTTTCAAGAGATAAAGAAATATGATTCGGTTAACATTCCCATTGAGGCCACTTTAAGAAAGATAACGCAAGACAGTCAAAACATCAGGTTCATTTATAGTGGCAGTGAGTATCATCTGATAAACGAAATTTTCAATACTTATAACCGACCGTTTTATCAGAGTACACGAATGATGCAATTGGGTGTCATTCCAAAAATGAAATATCAGGAATTCATTCTCGCACACTTTAAAAAGGCTAGAAAACCTATTGAGGCAATTTTGGTTGGGCAGATACTGGATTTTGCTTATGTGCATACTTATTATGTTCAGGCCATATTCAATTACCTTTTCGGTTTGGCTAAAGTGCCTAGTAACTGGAATGAATTCGAACATGTTTATCACCCATTCATTGAAGAGAAAGGAGTGTTTTATGCTGAGCTACCCGATAGAATTACCCCGCAACAATTTGTGGTAACCAAAGCCTTCGCAAAGGCGGGGATTGTAAAGTCACCGACCGGAGCTGAATTCCTTAGGTTGGCTAACTTCACGAATTCAAGTAGCATGCGAAGGGCCGTAAAAGCCCTGGAGGAAAAGCAAATTATAATCAAGGATGGAGAATTTTTCCGTATCTATGACGTGTTTTTAGGGCATTATTTAAAATTTAGTTTTTAGCAAATGATCAAAAGGCCAGAACTTTATGCGTTTACCCAAATAGCTGATTCAAGAGGCAACCTTTCGTTTTTAGAAGAGCTGAAGGACATCCCTTTTGAAGTCAAAAGAGTCTATTGGCTTAATGAGGTTCCTGAGCAGCAGGTTCGTGGAGGGCATGCTCATAAAGTCGGAGAACAGGTTATCGTTTGTATTCAAGGGGCTATTGAAGTTGTGTTAGAGTCCCAAGAAGGAGAACGTTTAACGTATACACTCGATCAGCCAGATAAAGGACTTTACATTCCGCCATTGTGGTGGGGGAAAATGCTTTTCAAAGACAAGGCAATGTTATTGGGTTTAGCGTCAGATGAATTTTCCGAAGACGACTACATTAGAAATAGAGCCGATTTTTAATGTCAGGTTTTCAACTCCATAATACATTGAATTCTAAAATTGAGGTTTGCTATGAGCCTTATGT
>DLQN01000066.1 GCA_002477595.1 Roseivirga sp. UBA7431 | reverse complement strand
ACACTTGGGTTACCAAATGAAGTAGTATATCTCTCATTCAATAGGTTACTCGCACCTAATTTGAATATTGTTTTCCACTCCGGCATATTATAGCTCACTTGAGCATCTAATGCACCGTACTCAGGAATAATACCTACACCGAATGAAGACTCCCACAAGAAGGCTTGTTGCCATCTGTAGTTAATGTTAAAACCAATTCGTTCTGTAACTTTTCTATTACCAAACTTCAAGTTATAACGATACTTAGGTGTGTTATAACTTGCTCTAAATCCCTGTGACAATAAATCGTCTTGAGAAATCAATTCGTTGTATGCAATGTTAGCACCGAAGAAGTAACCACCGTCAAGCGTATAGTCAGCCGAAGCAGCCCATCCTTGAGATTTTACTTGTCCATCAGCGTTGATGTCAAATCCGAAGCGTTGCGTTGCCACGGTACCATTTACAACTGCGCTTCTCTGAGCAGGAGTTCCTGAATCAGGGTTTGCGTTTGTTAAACCATTCGGTACTGCTTGTGTAAAGTCGATTTCTGCAATAAAGTCGTTATAGATACTGTAGTAGTAATAGGCATCTATTAGTAATCTTCCATCCATGAAGAGGCCTTTATAACCTACTTCGAAAGTATTTACTTTCTCTGTTTTGAACTCTTGGTTTACACGTGTTTCGTTCACTAGGAGAGAAGGGTCACCAGCTGCACGAGCAGCATTTACACTATTCGTCTCATAGATTTGATTTGTTTGGAAGTTGTATCGATCGACTAATAGATCATTACTACCAATTAATCTTCTTGTTACAACATCAAGGTCGATGAATTGATCTTGAGTTGTTGGGATACGGAAACCTCTTTGGAATGAACCACGAATATTATGGTTACCAGAAATTGTACCTACTGCCGAAAGCCTAGGAGAAAGTTGTCCTTCAAAGAACTCATTCTTGTCGTATCTGACAGAACCTTGCAACTTCAAGTTATCATCCATGAAACTCTTGCTGATCTGAGTGTAAGCTCCCCATTCGTTAAAACTAATCTCATCACCGTTGTTGTCTAGGGCGAAGAGTGTTCCTTCAGAATTTAGGTTGTAGGTTCTAGCGTTAGCACCTACTACTATATCTGCCCAGTCAATTCGATCAGATAAGTTCCAGCTACCCTCTACGTGGACTAGGTTTGATTTGTCAAGGAACTTTGCACCGCCATCGGCAATGGAAAGTGCTCTTATTGCGTCTGCTCTGTCATCAAAACCAGGAGTGCCTGGCTGCGGCTGCACAGCGTCTGCAGCTAGTCTTGCTGCTGCATGTGATGCTTCAATACCTGCTCCTTGTAACCTTGCACCAGCAAAAGTTTGGAGGTAAGGTGCCAAGTAGGTTTGTTGGTTTACTAAAGAGGCCAGCGTATTGGCTGCATAACTATCTCCAGAGTTTTCTCTAGTCGTATAAGCCCTAACATAGAAGTCAGAACCTTTTAGCTCTAATTTTGCGGTTGCGATAGTAAAGTCATCGAGTACAAACCTATCATTTGCGGTGTATACTGTACTTCCTGAGCCATAGTTAAGTTGACCTAAAAGCTCTAGGTTATCATTCAATCGATAATGCACCGCACCACCAACCTTGATACTTTCCGTTGTGTTGTCTACAAATGAGGCTTCATCATATCCAGTGGCAGTAAAAAAACCGTCTAAGCCATCAGGAAGGAGTGTTCTAACGGCACCTAGGGAAGTATTACCGCCTGCAATTGCGATGTCTGCCACTCTACCTACACTGATTCCGAAGTCACCATATGAGTTTACACCATCATAAAACCTATTGTTTCCTCTTTCTGTAGCTCCACGTTCAACAACACCTGCAGTAGCCAAACCTTGATCTCTTCTATCTGTGCCGACAAAGTCATTCGCTCTTAGGAATGACCCTGTTACTTTAAATGCAATTTTGTTGTTAAATGATTTTGCCCATCTAAAGCCGTAGTCTTGGTAAAGCTCAGCGCTTTCCGTCAGAGGGCCATTTTGGTTAGTCTCTACCGTGTTAACACCTGTTTTAGCGTAGGCACTGAAACCTTGATATTCGAACGGGTTCTTTGATTTAAGGAGTAGGATACCATTGATTGCGTTTGGTCCGTATAGGGCAGAGGCTGCACCTGGAATTAATTCTGCAGACTCTAAATCAAGGTCGTTGATCCCTACAATGTTACCCACTGCAAAGTTCAAGCCTGGCGCCTGATTGTCGATACCATCGATCAATTGAACAAACCTTGTATTACCGTTTGCTCCAAAACCACGCGTGTTAACAGATTTAAAAGTTAAACTCTGCGTACTGAAATCTACTCCTTTGAGAGTAGCTAAACTTTCATAGAACGAAGCCGCTGGAGTATTTTGGATATCTAAAATATCAAGCTTTTCGATAGAAACAGGAGAGCTAAGTATACTCTCTTCGATTCGAGAAGCAGATACAACCACGTCTTCACCGAAAAACACCGACTCTTGCATTCTTATCTCTAGGTTTGAGACTTCATTCTGAGTGATCTCTACCTCTTGAGACTTGTAGCCTACATAAGAGAATATTAAGGTAAGCGGAGCACTACTGTTTACAGAGAGGGAAAATGTTCCATCGGTCACTGTAATAGTTCCAACTACTTTGTCTTTTACCCGGATGTTAACCCCAGGTAAGCGTTCTCCAGTGGCATCGTCCACTACAGAACCTTTTACTGTTACTTGTGCTTGAGCAGACAGTGTAATCGTTTGCATAATCAGCAGTACAAGTATAGTACAGGTGAAAATTCTTTTCAAGTTCATGATCATTGAGAGTTTTAAAAGAAAATAAAATTTGGCTTGCCTAAGTCTCTAAGATTGCAAGATATAGGCTTAATTCCAAAAATAAGATGTTTTCGGAAGTAATAATGCCAATCATAAAAATAAATGCTCGTCATATATGACATTTTTATAAACGGCATAAGACGATTATGCTCAGAATTGTCTGTTGGTTATTATTGTTGAGGGTTGCGATTCTCTTCCTCAAGATGCTTTACTAGTTTTTCACAAAGCCTGTTCATGGCAGTCGACATAAACTCGTCTCCAGTAGAATTAAGAACGCTTTGGGCTAATCCACCAAGGCAATCTACATAGAAGCGCTTCATCTCATCAAGGGGCATTTCCTTATTCCAAAGGTCTATTCGAAGGGTGCTTTTATTCTTATCGTCCCAGATGGATAGACTAAAAGACTTCGTCTCTTCTTCTTGATCACCGTCTTTGTCCGTAGCGTTCCAAAAGATTTTTTCTGGTATGTTTTCTTGGTCTAGTTCGACCCTAAGTTTGATTTCTGATTCTTTCATGCTCTGAATTTAGCGAGTCAAATATAGTATAACTGAACTTTGATGACAGGTTATGTCTGAGACAAATTGTTCATTTTTTGTCTTAGGGATCTATCTTGTAAGGATAGGTTGTTATCGAAGGTTAATCGATTTTCATTTCAGGTATAACGCCCTCTATGATAAGTGTGCCTTCTGTAGCGGCCTGTATTTCTTCTACCGTGACACCGGGGGCTCTTTCTAAAAGTTTGAAACCGCCTTCGGGAAGTATATCAAGTACTGCCAAGTCAGTTACGACTTTTTTTACGCAATGAATTCCTGTAATTGGTAAGGAGCAATTTTTTAAAAGCTTTGAGTCTCCACTTCTACTGGTGTGTTGCATGGCAACAATAATATTGTCTGCGGAGGCGACCAAGTCCATGGCACCTCCCATTCCTTTAACCATTTTTCCTGGGATCTTCCAATTGGCGATGTCACCATGCTCAGAGACCTCCATGGCGCCCAGGATTGTTAGGTCTACATGTCCACCTCTGATCATTGCAAAACTCTCAGCAGAACTGAATAGGGAGGAGCCTTTGATTGTGGTTACAGTTTGCTTTCCAGCATTGATTAAGTCGGCATCTACCGCTTCTTCTTCCGGGAAAGGACCGATTCCGAGTAATCCATTTTCGGACTGTAGGACGACACTAATATCATCTGCAATAAAGTTAGCGACTAGCGTGGGAATTCCTATTCCCAGGTTTATAAACGTACCATCTTGAACTTCCTGAGCGATGCGCTTCGCGATTCCGATTTTATCTAAAGCCATGGTAATTTGAATATTTGGTGATGTGTTAATTTGGTGATTTTTTGCTTGAACCAATAATTTTAGAGATCACCTTTGTAATTGACATCAAGTCTGAGACCAGTTCTGGATGAAAAGGGTAGTTCGGTGATTTTTCACATATCTCTAACCAATACATTGTTTCATCAGCTTCTTTTGCTGCTATTTTGAATTTGTGAATAAAATCTCTTTTACTCTCAGCATTCTGAGCTTCTCGCACGTTTGCGCCAATACCTGTACCTGATTTCAATAACTGCAACGGTATGACTTTCTTTTTTACTGATTCTAATTCCTCCACAAACGAAATAATCTTTATTGAAAAATCGAAAGTGAGTTGAACTATCAAATTTGGTTGATCATTTCTCATTTTGCTTTTTCAAATTATCAAATCAATTACCCTTCAAATCAGCGAATCCGTGTGGTTCTTTGTTCGATTCTTTTCTCGTAGTCTTTTCCTTGGAAAATACGTTGCACGTAGATTCCAGGTGTGTGTACTTGGTTAGGATCTAGTTCACCAACCTCAACTAATTCTTCGACTTCAGCGATCGTGATTTTACCCGCCATGGCCATCATCGGATTAAAGTTTCTTGCAGTTCCTTTGAATACTAGGTTACCCGATTTGTCACCCTTCCAAGCTTTCACCAAAGCAAAATCTGCTTTGAGCCAACTTTCTAAGAGGTGCATCTTTCCATCAAATTCTCTAACTTCTTTTCCTTCGGCTACTTCTGTTCCATATCCAGCAGGAGTGAAGAAGGCAGGAATGCCAGCACCACCAGCTCGTATTCTTTCAGCAAGCGTTCCTTGAGGAATTAAATCTACTGCTAACTCTCCCGATAATAACTGACGTTCGAATTCTGCGTTTTCACCGACATATGAGGAGATCATTTTTTTGACCTGCCTAGTTTGCAGCATTAAACCGATACCGAAATCATCGACTCCAGCATTGTTAGAGATACAAGTGAGGCCTTTTGTTCCTTTTTTGACCAATGCTGAGATACAGTTTTCAGGTATACCACATAAGCCAAAACCTCCGAGCATGAGTGTTGCATTGTTTGCAATATCATGAATAGCTTCATCGGCATTGCGTACTTCTTTGTTGATCATGCGAAGTCTGTTTATAGTTTACTTAATCGATTTCTCACAGCCTTTTCATCTTCCGCCAGTTGAAGCTTTAGGCTATCTAATGAGTCGAATTTTATCTCATTTCTAACGTGATCTACAAATTCGATTGTGATCTCAGTATTATAAATATCCTGATTAAAGTCGAATATGTTTACTTCTATCGTCTTGTTCTCGCCACCAATGGTTGGCTTTTGGCCAATATTGAGCATTCCGTCAAACTTTGTGTACTTGTTGCAAACCTTTACAGCATAGACGCCATCGGCTGGAATGAGCTTGTAGTTTTCTTTCACTTCGATATTAGCAGTAGGGTAACCAATAGATCGACCAAGTTGATTGCCATGAATCACTCGTCCCGAGACACAGTAATTTCTACCCAGGTAAGTATTGGCGGTGGTAATGTCTCCAGATTGTAAGGCGGTTCTGATTTTGGTTGAACTGATACCTATCTCATCGATATCCTGACGGGAGATTTCTTCAACATCAAAATTGTATTTTGGAGCAAATGCTTTTAACTCATCTAGTCCACCACTTCGATCCTTGCCAAATCGGTGATCATACCCAATGATCATTTTACGGGTGTTGATTCTTTCATCAAGCACAACCTTGATGTATTCCTCGGGAGACATGGAAGCAAAGTCTCGTGTAAATGGTATTTTCACTAAATGGTCAATGCCTTGAGCCTCCAATAGGTTTGCTTTTTCAGGGAAGGTAGAGAGGAGTAGGAGCGTATTGTCCCATGGTTTTAATACAAGCCTTGGATGTGGCCAATAAGTGATTAAAACGGTTTGTCCATTGGTTTTATCAGCTACATCTCTAATACGATTGAGTATCTTCTGATGGCCAATGTGTACACCATCAAATGTGCCTGCAGTGACAACTGCATTTTCAATTTCATGAATCTTTTCTGTGCCCAGGTGGATTTTCATGGCTTACGAAAGCTCTTTTAATAGCGTAACTAATTCTTCAAGGTTGTAGGCATTATCAACGTGAAACTCACCTATTTTGGTTCTCCGAAGGCTACTTAAATGTCCTCCAACGCCTAAGGCTTCTCCAAAATCGTTTGCTAGACTTCTGATATACGTGCCTTTGCTGCATACTACCTTAAAGCTGATGATCGGTAAATCTACCTTGGTCAACTCAAATTCTGAAATATTTACGGGTCTCGTTTTACGCTCGATCGTTTCACCTTTTCTCGCTAGCTCGTAGAGCCTTTTACCACCCACTTTAATAGCAGAGTGCATAGGTGGTAGCTGTTCTATGTCGCCAATAAATTTATCTCGAGCCCGATCGAGGTCTTCTTGAGAGATGTGACTGGTGTCAACCGCTTCAGTAGGTTCACTCTCTAAATCAAAAGTAGGGGTGGTCTGGCCAATGGTAAAAGTACCTGTATATTCTTTTTCTTCGGCCATATACGATTCTATGGACTTAGTTTTCTTACCAGTGCATAAAATCAAAAGGCCGGTGGCCAATGGATCGAGTGTGCCTGCGTGACCTACTTTTTTAATTCGAATGAGGTTTCGAATCTTCTTAACTACATCAAATGAAGTCCACTCTATGGGTTTGTCGATCAATATGACTTGACCAGCTAAGAAATTGTCCTGCTTTGTGAGCTGGGGATCGAGTTGAAGCATTTAAACCAATGTATATATGATTGCGGCAATTCCCACAACATAGCAGTAGTAAGAGAAATACTTTAACTGACTCTTCTTGACTAGCCCAATCATCCATTGGCAGGCGATGAGCCCAGCAATAAATGCTGCAATGAAACCAGCTACTAACAAAGAAGTCTCTGTTTGGCTTGCCATTAAGTCTCCACTTGCTAAATCCTTTGCCATTTTACCTAAAATCAATGGCACAACCATTAAGAAGGAGAAACGAGCAGCTTTTTGTCGATCAACACCCAGCAATACAGAAGTTGATATAGTTGCTCCCGACCTCGATATTCCAGGGAGTATCGCGATGGCTTGTGATATGCCGATAAGTACAGCATTGGAGGTAGAAACGCTTTTCGAAGTGTTTTTAGCCCTGTCTGCCAAGAAGAGAAGCGTCCCAGTGACTAAGAGCATTACTCCAACCAATAGAATTTGTCCTCCAAAAAGTTGCTCAATCTCATCTTCGAAGAGTATGCCGACCAGGGCAGCGGGCACCATCGAAATGACAATCTTTAAGGAATACTTGAATTGCTCATTGTTTTTGAATTGGAAAAGGCCACTCAGTAATTCGATAATATCTTTTCTGAAAATGACTATAGTACTTAAGGCGGTGGCAGCGTGTAATACAACTGTCATGAGAAGACTCTCTTCAGGTACGCTATTGTCTCCGAGTATAGCTTTAGTGAGTTCTAAGTGACCACTACTGCTAACCGGTAAGAACTCTGTTAGCCCCTGAACGATTCCAAGGACAATTGCTTCAAATAAACTCATGAATTACTTCGACTTTTTGAAAATAGCAAAGAACTCAATGATAAAGCCAGCCACAATAATGAGAGGGCCCAAGGTAAGGCCAAGAAAGCCTTGACCATGTTGCGTACTGTCAAGAGACATAACAATAAAACCCAATAGGAGTACGCCTAAGCCGATGAGCATCCATTTATAGTTTTCCTTGCCGAAAGCGAAGTTGTTTTTCTTCTCTGTCATAATTAATAGAGTTCGTCTAAAGACATTTTTAAATATTTATTCATTGCCCTTAATGTACTAAAGTAGGCAATTATTGCACCTAGTGCGATCAACAATCCATAAAGTGCAAAGACTAGTTCTTGCTGCTGAAGTTCTTCAAGGCCTTCAATCTGACCATTCGCAAACTGTTTTAAACTATATAATAAGCCAGAAGCGATCAGCCCAGCGAGCGCACCATGGAAAAGAGACCGCTTTAAAAAAGGAGTTCTAATGAAGCTGCTTTTGGCACCTACTAACTGCATACTGCGGATAAGGAAGCGCTGAGAGAAGAGGGCCAATTTGATGGAGTTGTTGATCAGTAATAGCACCACCAATACTAGAATAGCAGCGATGCCAATTAAAAGTAAACTCAGTTTGGTCAAGTTCTCGTTGATGGAATCGGCCAAGTTATCTACATAGGTGACTTCAAATACGCCACTGATGTTTTCAATTTGACTCTGAACACTTTTCAGCTGATCGTTTGACTGAAAAGCTTCATTTACTTTAATTGTCAATGCATCTCTGAGAGGGTTATCTCCCAAAAACTCTGTAAAGTCTTCACCAGTATCTTGAATAAATTGCTTAGCGGCCTCTTCCTTAGAAATGAAGGTGATTTCAGCTTTTCCTTCAGTAGTCAAAACGTAGTCACTTGCAGCCAATTCACTTTCTATCCTTGTGCGTTGGCTTGACGAAATGTCTTTATTCAGATAGACTTGTAGTTCAATGTTTTGCTTGATGACCGAAGTGAGCTTGTTGGCTTGAAGAATGAGCGTGCCGAAGAGCCCTATGACAAATAGTGCGAGTGCCGCACTAAAAACTACACTTACATACTGGTAAGAACCAAGCTTCTTCTTGCGTTTATATTTCTTCGAATCCTTCGCCAATCGTCTTATTTTTGATCAAAAATAGTAATTTATTCACTAGGTAAACTTCGGCTTAGGGTTAATATTATTTAAGGTCAGTTGATTTTAATCACCTCGTTTTCGGCTATACCAAAAACAGTATCTGTTTTTTCAATAGTGATTCGGGCCGTGCCGGTGAAATTTCCGAAGGCCGGAAGTATGCCGTTTAGCTCTCCAAAGTAGTAACAAGGTACTTTCACGGACTGTCTGGCCTTGCCTATTAATTGCACCGCTGGGTGAATATGTCCCGCTAAATTGTATAAGGCATGCGGTTCTGGAATGTGGGTGAAGTTAAATGGACCAATGTTTAGACTTTCCATAACTTCTAAATTATCAATGCTATAGTTTGATAAGTCAAGCACATCATGATTGCCAAGGATTAGTTTGAATTTTAAAGGTGCTTTTGATTTGAGCCACCTTTTAAAAATTTCCCAGCCTTGGTTGTGCTCACTGTGAAAAAGGTCGCCCAAGAGGATAACTTCTGACGGTTTATGGCGTTTAATCAGTTTTTCGAGGGTGAGGATGTCTTTTGAATGCACTAGATCAGAAACTGGAATCCCAGATTTTCGGAAATGCCCAGCTTTTCCTAGGTGGAGGTCTGAGACGATTAAGCGTTTTTTTTCTTCCCAAAAAATTGCCTTTTCAGGAAGTAGGTATAATGTTTGTTGCTTTACTTTGTGTTTGATCATTGTAATAATTCCAACAGCTTCGAGTTTAGAAAAAGAATCAAAGCACATACCAAATATAAGACAGCACATCTATGAAATTTCAACTGTTAATTTTTCTTTTCAGTACTTTTCTCCCAATAGACATTCTTCCTTCGGGTGGTGATGAAGTCATCGGATTTTGGCTAACGGATGACGGAAAAGCTAAAGTTGAAATTTATAAAGACCAAGGAAAGTACAACGGAAAGATTGTTTGGCTAAGGGAACCATTGAATGAATCTGGGATGGCAAAATTAGATAAGAAGAATCCGGATAAAGCATTACAAAGCAGACCAATCATTGGAATGAATTTGATACAAGGATTTGAGTATGACGATGGCAGGTGGGTGAGCGGAGAAGTCTACGACCCAGAAGATGGTAAGGCTTACAGCTGTAAGTTGACCTTAAAGCGAGGTAAACTAGAGGTCAGGGGCTTTATAGGTATCTCCATGTTTGGTAGAACGGTTGTTTGGACACGTACGCAACCCTAGACTTAATCCTTTTTGTGCATGATGAATAGTATGATCGACATTACCAGAGAAGCTAATGAAGTGAAGATCACTAAGAGTAATGCAAGTAGCATAGAGTCTCCATCTAAGTTGACGTCACTTTTATACATAAGGAAGTAGAAGCTGATACCGAAAAGAATCAACGAAACCGTAAGGGCTAATTTCAGGAAGGTTGCAATGGTCTTTTTCATAGTATTTTGGCAACTTTTTCTTCGAGAATTTCTTTCAACTCATCAGACCAAAGTATTCGGTAATGGCCTAACCCTTTGAGTTCTATCATCTCAGCTGTTGGCAGTTGTGCATGTACCTTTCTGCTAGTTTCTATTGGAAGTATTTTATCATCTAGTGAATGGATAATGCTGATTTTAGCCACGTTAGCTATTTTGGCGCAATAGTTTTCCATGCTCATGTCTTCTACTAACATTTGCGTATCAGATTCAAACTTATCGACTAGCTTTGATATTGTTCTGTCGGTTACACTTACCATCTGTCGCACTCCTTCAAGCCTTTCTTTAAAGCTAAAAGGAGAGGTAACCAAGATCCATTGTTCAATCTTCAAATGTTGATTTTCGCTGAGCGCTACAGCGGTGGAGATACTTCCAAAAGAGTGACTTAATATAAAGTCGGGCTCGTGCTCACGAACGAGATGACTGACTAAGGCCATATATTCAAATAAGTTGGTGTGACCTTTACTGCTATAGCCATGTGAGGGTGCATCAAAAGAGATGACTTGAAATCCTTTTTCTAATAAGAGCGGTACTACGCCACCAAAATTACCTGCCTGACCTTCCCATCCATGCACCAATAAGGCTTTGCGATTGGAAGCTCTACCCCAATGATAAGTTTGAATATCAAATTGCTTGAACTTAATGGTAATTTTAACTGACTGATCTAATACTTCAGTCTCAAAGTTTCTTAGTTTTTTGATCCTAGGGTTAGACATCACTTGATAGACTTTTTTTGCTGCTAGGGAAGGGGCAACGGCATCTAGGAAGGAGAGGTAAGCTCGGAGTAATTTCATCGATTAGAAAAGGGTGCTGAAAGCTAAGAAGGAAATGCCAAATGGGTCAAGGACTTAAATAAAAAAAAAGCGCAAACCCATAAGAGTTGCGCTTTGAATACCAACTTGATGATTTATTTTTTCGTGCAAATATTATGCTTCAGCACATTGAAGCCAGATCTTCGACTAATAAAGAGGCTCATTTGCGCTTGTTGTTTGTCATATGCTTACTGGTAGTTAGTATGAAACTATGCGTACGTTGATTTATTAACTTTTCTTTGTTTTGAAATAAGCATAAAAGCTTAAGATGATCGCTGATCCTGATACGAATGTCATTAGTGAACCAGGTATAAAGTTCACATACCCACCTAGGTCTAGAAACATGAAGTAACCTAAATCTGCTAATCCACCTGTGATGGCCGCTAAGAATATCGCGTTCTTGTTGCCTTTCCAAATAAAGAAGGCACTCACAAACGTCACTATTCCGATCCACAGCAAGTTGAACCCATGTTGGCCAATCACAGCGCCAGCCGCGTCAGGATAGTCCAATTGTAAAGTTTCAGGAGCAACAGCATCTGCGATTCCTGCTATGGAGGACGTAATATCACCGCTCAATATGAAGTTGACCGTGAAAACACCAGCTAGAATATGCACTAGTCCCCAAATGATCCAGAGAATAGCGGAGACTTTAAATAAGATGTTCAAGTTTTTCATAACGTAAATGTTTTAAACAGGGAGTAGTTCGAGCCTTCCATATGCCACGAACGCAGCAATCAATAATATCATCATATTGATCCCTAATGATTTGGGTTCGTCTCCTCTTTTTATGTGTAGCGCTAGGGCGCCTAGCATTGTTAAAATCACACCGATAGCGGCAATAGGTGTTAGTATCGGTTGAATGTTCAGCAGTTGGGGCAGTATCAAACCAAAGGCGGCCAATACTTCTACCAAACCAATGAACTTCATGGCAGTAGGAGATACATCTTCAGCCCAATCCATTCGCCCGTTTCCTTTTTTGATGAGTTCAGGGTTGCTGTTCGTCAGCTTCATCGCGCCAGGTGCGAGCATCATAAATGCTAAAAGGCCTTGTAAAATCCAGAGTAAAGTATTCATAATTAGATCAATTGATGTCAACGAAGGTCTACACTTCTCAAGCCAAACGCATTAATCTAGGTTAAGAAATCAGTAATAATTGTATTTTGTAAGTTGTGAAAGACCAATTTTCAGTCAATTTCTTTGTCTAGAACGCTATCTTTGGGCATGCAAGCCAAACTCCTTTTAGTTACGCCACCGTTTAGTCAGTTGAATACGGCTTATCCGGCAACGGCTTACATCAAAGGATTTCTAGAATCAAAAGAAGTGTCTGCTGCGCATTTCGATTTAAGTATTGAGCTATTCACTTCAATATTTACGAGTGATTTTTTGAGCGCTATTTTTCAAGAAGCAGAGGAGTTGGGCAATGATCATTTCCCCCTAATTCGAGAAATGAAGGACTTGTACATTTCAAGAGTTGATGTGCTCATTGGATTTCTTCAAAAACAGGACATCAATACG